>CAZOHX010000159.1:0-6254 GCA_964579315.1 uncultured Saprospiraceae bacterium | reverse complement strand
GTTTTTTTATCCACTTCAGAAATTTAGTCCACTGTTTTTGCGGTACCCATTCTCAGTTGTTTTCCGCCCTTTTCAATAATTAAATCTTGATTTTTTAATACATCTTTGTCATTCTGAATAGACAATTTAATGGAAGCTATTTTTTGATTGATTTTAAGATCATTCAATTGAATTTTTTGATTAAAAGCTTCTTTTTGTTTTTCAATGATGTCTTGCTGGATTTTTACCACTTCTTTTTGAGTATCTGAATATTTGAAATCGTAGATATTCCAAACGGCTTTTACGCCCAAAATGCCGTATGGACTAATAGCGTCATCAAATAAGTTGATTGGGTTGGGATAGCCCAAGCCTAATTGAGCAAAAGTGAATACTTTTGGGCGTTTTGCCGCATCAATCAAATCCTTTTTAGCGGCAATATTTTTAGATTTAGTATTTAGAATATCTATCTCGGGGCGTGTTGCGTTGGAAGATTTAGGTGTAATGTCATTTACGAGATTAATATTTTCATCAATAGACTTCCCTGTCAATTCGCTTAAAACGGCAATTAATGTTTGTTCATCAGCATGAGTTTGCTCAATTTGACCAGTTAATTTGGCCAATTGAAAATCTAATCTCGTGACCCCAAGAGAATTAGCTACGCCATGTTTGACTCCTTTTTTCAAAAAATCTTGTTTAACTTTTACATCTTTTATTGTTTCTTTTAAAATTTTTCGTTTACCGCGAAGCAATAAAATGCCATAAAAAAGGTCGGCAACCGATTGATGAATTTGATATAAATTGACTTCGTTTTGTTTATTTTGCAATTCTAGGTCTAATTTTTTTAGATTTCCTAAGATTTCATTTACGCCACCATCAAATATGGCATAATCTGCTTTTAGATAGAGATTTGCTTTATAAATGGGCAATTCTATTTTAGGGGCATTGGGGAAAGGGAAATCTAGGCTCAAATTTTCACTTTGTAGAGATGCTAGGCCTTCGAGATTTATTTTAGGATAAGATTTTATTTTTGTTTGTTTATTAATTTCATCTTTCATTTTTGACAAATCCTCGTTGAGATTTATCATGGGATTATTGTCTTTAGCATATTTCAGAAGATCCATGAGCGATAAAGTCTGAGAGAATCCCCCAAGTGGCAAAATCAAAAATATTATTATTTTAAACAATTTCATATTCATTTTTTTTGATAATTGGAATAGTTGGTAGCGATTGAATGTATAATTAAATCAGTGACTTGTCTTTTCCTATCATTGAGAAATGCGTCGTATTTTGCAGTATCATTATCAAAGATGATCACGCCAAGTAAGGGGCGACCAATCACTGGAAAGACGCACAAACTGATAATGTTTACGAGTAATTCTTTAGGGTTGATATTTTTTCTTAGTAATCCGTTTTCGATATCATGTTCGATTAATCTGCAAAAACCATCCACGTTTACTCCCGAATTTTTGATAACATCTATCACGAAATGGGTTTCTTTTTTACTGACTTCACCAAGGATAAACATGGGAATAAAAGGATGTTTTTTCAATAAATCCATGTATTCGGATATGAATACTTCTATAGCATTAAAACTATTAGCTCCCGATGAGAAAATTTCAAACATTTTAGGTGCAGAAACAGAGATTGCAAATCTAAATACAGCGTGAAAAAGCTTTTCCTTACTGCGATAGTAATAGTGTAAAAGAGATTTATTGATACCTGCGGTATCCGCAATTTCTTGCATACGGGCGCCATCTTTTCCTTTCAGGACAAATACTTTTTTGGCTGCTTCTAGAATTCTCCATTCGGTATTATTCTTATCTTTTTCTTGCATTTTCTTTATTTTAACTATCAAGTTTAACCATTTGGTTAAACTGAATGTTCAAACCTATTGGTTAATATTCGGAATTCCAAATATTTTCTACTTTATTTTTTAAAGATGGAAAGATTAGAGTGTGTGACATTAGATGACTACACTTCTAGAAGGAAATTATGAAGACCTGAGATTAGATGATTGAAGCTTGTAGAGTTATTATTTTCCAAATTCATAAAATTAGGAATATTTTTAGATGCAAACCCTTTTTGAAAAGTTTTGATGATTTTTTCTAGTTCATATGCACCAAAACATTGGTCCACGTTTCTATATGTTGCTTTATTTTTGTATTTTTCAGGTTTAAATTTCGGATAGACAGCTCCTATTGCATCCATATCACCTAAATACCAATTTTCTAATTCCTTACAAGGAATTCTAATTAAAACAGGACAGTCCCCATTTGAAGTACACAGCTGAATCAATCCTTCCTTTAATTTTTTACAATCATTAGAATCTTGGTCATGAATTATTATTATTTTGGTTGGAATATGGAAATTTGAAAAAACTTTTATTTTATTTGGAATTGACTTTTTTAAATCATTCTTACCTTCATGTGGTCTTAAAAAACAATTATCATTTAATTTATATCCCTTGGGTAATATTTTGGGTAGAATGATAGTCAAGAAGTTTTCCATGGAAGGTTCTTCTAATAAAAATTCTATTCTTTTATTTAGTAGCACTTGTTCTTTATTTATAGTTTATCGTGGATTACTTCCTTTAAAATAATTTTGCTTCCAAAGAGAGCCTAATAAGTCTCCTGCTTTCACTAATTCAACTACAGTGGAATCATCTTTAGCACGCATAATTTTAGAGTAACCATTTTCCTTTTTCATCCAAAAGAGTTCTTGAATTTTTAATGCATTAACAAAATCAGGAGAATGTGTTGAAATAAACACTTGGCCACCTTTAATCGAATATAATCTTAATTCTTCAGCTAGTTCATATAAGAGATTGGGATGCAGATAATTTTCGGGTTCTTCTATGGCTAATAGTGGGTGAGGAGATGGGTCGTAAAGTAAAATTAAGTATGCGAACATTTTAATTGTTCCATCAGAGACATATCGAGCGATAAAAGGATCTTTAAAACTTCCATCTTGAAATTTTAAAATGATTCTTCCATCTTCTGTTTCTGTGGATTCAACCTTTTCTATACCTGGAATTCGTTCTTTAAGTTTTAATAAAATTGTATCAAATATATCAGGATAATTGTCGTGTATATATTTCGTTACTTGAGCGAGATTGTTACCAGATCTTGAAAGATGTTCACTGATAGCAGTATCTAAAATTGATTGTGCAGATGAAATTTGAAAATTAGAAATATACCAACCTTCTAATAATTTTCTGAAAGAACTTATAGCTTTAAATTTTTGAAACTGACCAAGCCCTTTGATGGCTAAAATATCAGGAGAATCAAGTTTTTGTTCTTCTCTTTGTTCTTCAACACCTTTTTTACCATATTCCTCTTCGTTTTTGATGGCAGTACCTTGACCATTACTAAAATTTAAAAAATGCCAAGGTTGACCTCTATTTCCTCTTCTGTATTTTAAAATTTCTTTAACAATGACAATTTTTTTGTTGTTTTCACCAATTTCAATTTGGTAAGTAATCAAAGGAGAAAGGCTACCATCTATTTCTGTATTTCTAAATTTAATTTCAAATTCAATATTACCTTTTTTATTTCTGGAGATAACTTCTTTAAATCCCCCTCTTTTGTTTATAGCAACGCTCATATTATATTTTAAAGCATCACTTAAGAATCCGAATATTTCAAAAAATGTTGTTTTTCCAGAACCATTAGCTCCCAAAAATACACACATATTTGGAAGATCATCTACCTTTGCATTTTCAAATACTTTAAAATTTTTTACTTTTATACTTTCTATTTTCATTTTATTTCTATTTCAAAAGCAATTAATTTAGTAGCAATTATAATCAAATGAATTTATAATATAGCATTTTGGTATATTTTTATCATAGTATTTTTCTATTTATAAAAATTAAGTAGTAAATTTCGCATCAAAGTCCTTGAGTTTATCACAATTTTTGGCATGAGCTTTAGTATTTCTTACTGCCTACTTGACTTAATAGATAAAAAACAGACTTACTTCATAAGTACAACCCGTTTAACAATTCGTTCTCCATTAGATGCTTCTATCTGAATAAAATAAATGCCAGAAGCAAATTGTGATAAATCAAAAAATGACGTACTAAAATCTAAAGTTTGTGGTACAATCGAAATACGACTTCCTGTACAATTATAGGCGGTAAAATGCAAATTTTCATTATTGGAATAATGAAAATAGATGATACTGTTGGTTGGATTAGGATAAATTTGAATCTCCTTTTCAAGCGGGGTCATCATAGTTTGCGTCATTGTATCAGAGCAAATTTCAGGTGCTTCTACGATGATATCCATACTACATTCATGGGTATTATCTGAAACAGTAATGGTGAAATTGCCTAGAGCAATCAACACATTATCAGCTATTAATTTATCAATGCCATAGTTTCCAACGGCAGATATAGCACCATTTGTCGATGATACGGTATAACTGTTTCCTAAATTATTTCCAATAGGATTTAAAGTGAAAGAATAAAAATCATCATCCGCATTATGAGGCGTTTCATTGTCATTGCAAGTACTAATAATCAATCCTAAGTCTGTAAATTCACAATCATTAGAGCAAGATGTGGGTGGATGGACCATTTCTACAAGAGAACATCCCTTTTCAGTATCCGTTACAGTCACTTCAAATGCTCCTTTTGAAATTTGTATATTTTCAATAAGGGTTGGTGTATCATATATGCCTGATTGTGTTTCAAAAGGAGTTCCTGAAATAGAATAATTTGCTCCCAAGTTAGTTCCATTTGGCGAAATAGAAATAGAATAAAAATCATCATTTGGATCTAAAGGCGTATTGTTATTATCACACGTTCCCGTAGTTATATTTAAATCTGTTAATTCACATTCATTTGAACAAGATTGTGGTGTCATTACAGTTTCGTTAAACATGCATCCATTTTCTATATCGGTAATGGTGATATTAATATTTCCATTAGCAATTAATAAATTTCCTAAAATAGGCTGGTCGCTGCCATATGAAAAAGTTTGAGTAAAATTTGAACTTGAGACTGTATAATTGGAGCCTAGATTATCTCCAATGGGATTAATTGAAAAAGTAAAATAATCGTCACTCGGATCCATTGGAGTATCATTATCATTGCAATCTGAAATATTCAAACCAGCATTAGAAATAGAACACGAACTCGAACAACTTGCGGGTGGTACAATACTCACTGCTTTTGTACAACCGTTGGTATCATCGGTGATGATGATATTTTTTATGCCTGAAGATGTCAATAGTTGATTTCCTACCATTTGCACCTGTCCATATGCTAGATTTGCAACATTAAATCCATCTCCAGAGATGCTGTAAGTATTTCCAATATTGATACCCGTTGGATTCACCGAAAAAGAGTAAAAATCATCACTTGGATCCAAGGGCGTTTCATTATTATTGCATTCAGAAACTTCTAATCCTGCTGTGATTAAGGAGCATTCATCAGAACAACTATTGGGTGCGGATACAGATTCGTTACGTGTACAACCATTGGCTTCATCCGTGATAATAATATCTAAATCACCATCCATAATAAGAAACTTATTGATATATTGAGTACCATATGCTAGATTTGCAGTAGTATTTCCATTGATAGAAAGAGCGTATGTCAACCCTAAATTGGTTCCTGTTGGATTTAGCGTTAAGGTAAATGTATCATCATCAGGATTCATGGGTGTACCATCATTGTTGCATGGACCTACATTTAGACCAGAAGCCGTAATGGTACAATTATTAGAACAATTTTCTGGAGGGACAATATTTTGAATAATAGTACATCCATTTTTATTATCGGTAATCGTAAGATCGAAAGCTCCTGCCGAAATGAGCAGATTGCCTCCAATAGATTGAGCACTGCCATAATTGACCGTTGAAATATTAATATTTGAACTAGAAACAGCATACGTTGACCCAATATTATTCCCTGTAGGATTTGATGTAATTGTATAAAAATCATCACTTGGATCCAAAGGTGTATTATTATCATTACAAGTACTGATGAATATATTGGCCGCAGTTAATTCACAAGCATTAGAACAACTTGCGACCTTAGTAGTATTAAAAGTCTGAAAACATGTTGGCGTATCCTTATCTCGTAAGGTTAGATTATAAATAGATTGATTATCCGCTTTGAAATTCATGTTATTATCAACATCAATAGGCGTTCCGAAAGGAGAAGTTCCTATCACTGTACCACCAGTACCATCATTGTTTGCATTAAGTACAACTTCATAATCATTTCCAGAAGGATTGCTTGCATTAAAAATAATGTCAAACCAATC
>CAZOHX010000158.1:0-6271 GCA_964579315.1 uncultured Saprospiraceae bacterium | reverse complement strand
GTGTGATTTTAGGACTTCCAAATTTAAACGAGTTGAGAGAAATTTTGAGATTTAGCAAATCCAAAATTTAGCAAATCCAAATTTTTACATTAAATCTTGGGTTCATTTTAAGTAGAAATGAGTATTGAATGAATTGGGTTAATACTTCTCAATCAAATCAAATAATTCTGCATTAGATTTAACGCCGCAGTATTTTAGTTTTAAAAAATGCTTATTATTTTTCAAATAATCACGTAAATCTTGCACGGTATTTAATCCATTGTGCTTGCATACATTTAATGAACGGACACTCAATCCGCCTTGACCGTTGTCGTAGATTTTTTCAATTTCCATAATATCTAATTTTTTATTGTTCGTTTTAACCTAGAATGATGCGTACATAATACTAAGTTGCTTTCAAATATAAAATCAAATTTTCAATTATTATAATAATTGCATAAAAAATATGCTTATCGTCCCAAAAGTTAGATTTTTCGAGACTAATTTTTCAAAAAAACAAAATAATCTATCCTTTCTTTGAACTAAATATAGGTCTTTGAATGTTCTATAAACTGTAATCAATCATTCAGTTTGTGAAAAAAGACTATAAAAATCAATATTCAGATGAGAAATTCTGGAAAAAAATAGCTCGGTTTGCTAAAGGGGCTGGTGTGAAGGTGGTGTATTCTGCACTCTTATTATTTTATGCATATCGTCGAAAAGAAACACCTAGTTGGGCAAAGCATATTATTTTGGGCACTTTAGGCTATCTCATTGCACCTATTGATGCTATTCCCGATTTGACGCCTATTATCGGATATACGGATGATATTGGCGTTTTGTCATTTGGATTGGTGACAATCGCCGCTTATGTGAATAAGGATGTAAAGGACAATGCTCGAGCAAGATTGAGTAAATGGTTTGGGGATGTGAAAGAGGAGGATATTGCCGAGGTAGATGATAAACTGTAATCTGAGCAGTTGGACACATATTTTTACATACACAATTTGAATGAAAAACAAAGATGTAATGCTTACTCGATGGTTTGCGATTTTCATCCATTAGTTTAAAGGGATTTCTCTAAAAAAAAACGAGTTTGGGGACAATCCAAACTCGTTTTTTATAATACATCTTATTGTTTCAAAATCTTCTCATAATAAATCCCCTTTTCAGATTCAATTTTCAAAAAATAGACCCCATTAGAGAAATTTTGTAAATTGATAGACATTTTAGTATCATCGATGGGTTGGTACAATAATCGTTTTCCTTGTAATGAGAAAACAGATACAGTTCCTGATAATTTTTCAGAAAAGGATAATTGAATAAAATGGGTAGTCGGATTAGGAAATATTTCAATGGATTGATTCCCAATATCATTATTTTTTGTATCCAAATTTACAATTAAAGACTTTTCTGTACTACATCCATTATTGAGTGTAGTCAAGGTTAATGTATAATCCCCAGCAACACAAATATTGGGATTGGATTCGGTAGAAACCCAACCATTGGGTCCTGTCCATTGGTAATCTACAGAATCCAAAGTCGTAGAAATGCCTAAATCCAAGCAATCTCCATCTTTCAACAGATATTCTTCCATTGCAAATTGAAAATCAGGTACTATGAAATCTTCGTCAATATTCACATTGTTTTCGATTTTACAACCCACACTATCTGTTACGATTAGATTATATTCGCCACTCATCGTTACGGTGATACAACTATCTGTACTACCATTTCCCCATTGATAATCAAAAGGTTTTATCCCCCCAATCAAAGTTGGACACAACGTTATTTCTCCCTTAGCACAATTTAAAGTGAGATTTTCATCAAAATCAACATTTAAAGAACATTCATATTGAGTGACGACAAAATCCGTTGTGGAAATACATCCTGTTTGACGAGCAGTTGCTATGAGTGTATAGTTTCCAGGGATACAAATTGTGGGATTTGATTCAAGAGAAGTCCAATTATCTGGACCTTCCCAACGAATATCCAAGTCTGAATCAGCACTTGTAAATCCTAATTCTAAGCAACCCCCAATTTTTAAAACAAGGTCATTATTGTCTAAGTTTACCATGGGGATATTTGTATTGGAAACAACTTCTGTGGAAAGTATTTTCTCACAGCCAACATTATCTGTAATGGTTACTTCATAATGTCCAGATTCAGAAATGTCGGTACATTGAGATGTATTTCCATCACTCCAAGTATAAGTGTAAGGTGCTTGACCGTTTGATATAGATGCACACAGTTGTATGGATTCATTTTTACAACTCAATTCTTTTGAATGGGTAATTTCTCCGGTTATATCACAGTTGTATTGAGTCACATTTATATCTGAGGATGAAGTGCATCCGTTGGAAAGGGAAGTTGCGAGAAGCGTATAATTCCCAGGAACGCAAATCATCGGAGACATTTCTGTTGATGTCCAACCATCTGGTCCACTCCACTCGACAGAGATATTGGTATCAGAACTTGAAAAATTCAAATTTAAACAGCCACCAACGGTCAATACATAATCATTGGATTCAAAATTAATTTGGGGAGCAGTTTTATTCGCAAGTACATTTACGATTTTTATTTGTTTACATTGATTAGCATCGGTAACCGTCAAACCATATTCCATATCATCAGAAATAGTTATACAATCTGTTGTTTCACCCGTTGACCAATTTAGATTATAGGGTGAAGTGCCACCCGAAATCATTGAGCATAATTGGATTTGAGATTGAAGACAGGTCAAAGTATCTAATCCAGATATTTCAAGTGCTAAATCACAAGATCCTTGATTGATAAAAATATTTGAAGAATTTGAACACCCATTGGCAAGAGATGTAATGGTTAAAGAATACTCCCCTGAAGTACAAATTTCAGGATTTGATTCGGTAGATGAAAAATTATTAGGACCTGTCCATAAGTAGGAAATATTTGATTCAGAACTAGTTGTTCTAAGATTAATACAACCATTGGGAGGCAAATTATTATTGTTTGAAAATACAATAGTAGGCATTGACCTATTTTCATTTACATGAATGTGTGTATCCATGGTGCAACCCACATTGTCTGTTATGGTTACAGAATAGTCTCCTCCACTTGAAGCGTCAATACAATCTGTTGTTTCAGAAGTTGACCACAAGTAAGAAAAAGGGGGATGACTTCCTGTGGCATTAGGGCAAAGATGTGCATTGTCAATAGAACAATCTAAAACGGGAATATCGCTCCAATTTGCTGATAAATCACAATTGTATTGGGTAACTTCTGTAGATATTTGGTCTGAACAGCCATTTATTCTTGAAGTAACCATTAATTCATAAAGCCCTGTATTGCAAACGATTGGTGATGATTCATTGGATGAAAATCCATTTGGACCTGTCCATTGCACATCAATATCTGATTCAGAGCTTGTAAAACCAAGTGTGATACATCCTCCAATATTTAAAATATATTCAGTTTGAGAAAAGGAGATGGTGGGTTTTTGTGTATCTGATACAACAGATTGGTTTGCTATTTTTACACAACCCACATTATCTGTTACGGTTACAACATAATCTCCTGATTGTGATACAGAAATACAAGGAGAAGTACTGCCATTGGACCAATTGTAAGTATATGGGGCAATTCCATTTTCAACAGTAGGACAAATATCTACACTGGTGGTATTGCAGGTAAGTGGCATAGGTGTAGCCATATTTACAGTCATATCACATCCATATTGTGTAATTTCAATGCTTGTTTGGGCAGAACAACCATTCACTTGAGAAGTTACGGTAAGGGAATAATTTCCTGGAACACAAATAGAAGGATTCATTTCGGTAGATGTCCAACCATTAGGACCTTCCCAAAGAATATTCGCATTTTGTTCTGAGCTCGTAAAACTCAAATTTAAGCAACCTCCGATGGTCAAAATACTTTCTGTATTGGTAATTGAAATATTGGGTTGGATGGAATCTGAATCTATGGTGAATGTACCGATTTGTTCACACCCATTCTGATCCGTTACGGTCAAGGAGTAGTCTCCTGCTTGGGTAAACAATTTACAGTCAGATGTGCCACCCGTTGACCATTGCAATGAATATGGGGCAGAACCACCTGAGATAGATGGACAAACATTACTTTCTTGTACGTTACACGTTAGTTTATCAATGGTACCGAAATCTATTTGTATGGGAGCTTGATTTCCAATATAAAATTGAGTATTTGCGGAACAATTAAGATTATCGACAACAGTTACGGAATAGTTACCTGCACAAAGTTGATTTGGATTAGGGTTACCATTAGACCACAAATAAGTATAGGGTGCTTGTCCCCCAGAAGGCGTCAGCGTAACTTTACCATCGCAACTGCCATTGCATGAAACGTCATTTACAACATTATTTTGCAAAGTAAGAGAACAATTAGGTTGCATGTTATAATTCATAATATTAAAAATAGTCTTATCTCCAGATGTGTGACCATTTCCATTAATGATTAGTGAAGTCATGTAAACTTTTATCCCATTTTGAGCAGCAGTCGAGGCAACAGCAGGTGATGTCCACTGAAAATTCCAAGTAACCGATGTAGAATTATTGAAAAGTCTAGGATCACGATTTTCCATATATCGTCTTCCGTTTTTAGTTCCTGTGCCTGTTCCAGGTCCTTTAGTCAAAGTTCCTATGGTATTATCTTGACTATCAACGATGGCTAATTGAAAAGCAGCACCAACAGGCGCACCAGCGGTTTTTGTCGTTTTCACCGTTAAAGGATAGGTTTTATTGACTTCTACAATAGACGGCAGTCCTATTAATTCAACAGTTCCATCATAACCATTGGGATTGGAAGATGAATGACAACCTGTACATTTTTTATCAAAAGGGGCACCTGTCCTACCTGTTGGTGGATTGTGACTATATCCCATAAAAAGAATTGAAAAACCAACGATAGCAAATACAATTAATTTAGATTTCATGATTTAGATTTGACATTAAATTATTATAGATATTGCCCATACGTCAAGAAATCTAAAATGGTTGTGTCTAAAAAAAAATGAGTTTGGATACATACATATCCAAACTCGTTTTTTAAATTAGATTAAAATCAGTTTCTCACTGTTTCAAAACCTTCTCATAATAAATCCCCTTTCCAGATTCAATTTTCAAGAAATAGACCCCATTAGAGAAATCTGTTAAATCCATAAATATTGTTTTGTCTGAAATAGATTTTTGTTGTAATTGTTGTCCCTGCAAGGAGAAAACAGAAATCGTACCTTGAATTTTATGGGAGAAATTAATTTCAATAAAATCAGATACAGGATTTGGATTGATTTGAATAGAATTGTCGTCTAAATTGAAATTTGCTGTTGTAAAATTAACCGTAATTGATTCTTGGTGTGTACACCCGTTATCTAAATTGGTAACCACTATGGTATATACTCCAGAGTCACATACCGTTGGATTACTACCTATGGATACACCAAGTGTATTTTCCCAAATTCCTTCTGTGTTAGGTAAAGTTGTGTTGTAAGTTAAATCCACACATTCTCCATGTTTGATGGTTATGTATTCTTGGGGTAATTCAAAGTACGGTATAGATACATCTTTAATAATAGTAGTAGAAGTAGAAGATGTACATCCATTTTCCAAATTGGTAAGCATTAACGTATAAAATCCTTGAGCATCAACTTCTATACAAATGGAATCTGGATTACCCATGATATGCCCATCAAGTGTTGTCCATGATATAGCACAAGAATCACAATTTGTAAAATTTGCACATAGGGTTGTCGTTGGATTTGCACATGTCAAAACCAATCTTTCAGCATCTGTGGAAATATTATTTGGAGAATCAGAATTGCTAGAAACATAGTAAGTATCATGAGTAGTACAACCCATACTATCTACGATTTCGACTTCATATTCCCCAAGCGAAGTGATTATCGCACAGGATGAATCGCCAATAATTGATCCCCCTGCATTGGTCCAAGAAAAAGAATAAGGGGGCGTTCCGTTGATTATAGTTGGACAAATAATTACAGAATCATTGCTACAATTCAACTCATCTATTTGATTGACAAAAGAAGAAAATGGGGTTTGGTCTGGAAGGGCAAACGTTTTCATAAACACACAGCCTTCACTATCGGTAAGGGTTACGGGCAACGAATCCGTTATTGTTGATAATTTGGGGTAATCAATGGTATAAGACCCTTTTGCTCCAGTTACATCAAAAAAGACGTTTGTTACTTTATTTGTACAAGGCTGGTGTCTGAATGAAGGTGTAACCTTTATGGCACGCTTTCCTACCTTGAAATTTTCAGTAT
>CAZOHX010000157.1:0-6310 GCA_964579315.1 uncultured Saprospiraceae bacterium | reverse complement strand
ATATAAGGATAATTGAACGCTTGAAAAGCACTCGCAATATCAGAACCCCGTTGAACAATCATCAATTTCACATCCCAATTCACACCTGTAACCCCTAAATTATTATTGCCTTTTGCCCCCACAATTGCTGCGACAGAAGTCCCATGAGAATGGACTGTAAATTGGTCATCTGGGTGTAATTTTCCAAAATTCCAACCCCGATAATCATCAATATAGCCGTTATGATCATCATCTACACCATTATTAGGAATTTCGGCATGATTTACCCACAAATTATTCCCAAAATCAGGATGATCAATCTGGATGCCTTCATCCACAATACAAACCACAATAGAATCTCCATTTGGGGTGAGTCCTCCTGTCGTAATATCCCAAGCCAATTCGGCATCCAAATCAGCCCCAACTTGCCCATCTTTAGACCCATCATTAATATATTGCCATTGCAAAGAAAAATTAGGATCATTTGGAGTATTTCTCAATTCAGTAAGATAATTCAACTGAGCAGACAATACATTTTCATCACTTCTTATCTCATGAATTAAATCAAACTCATTTACGACCGTATAATCAAATTGCACCAACCAAATATTCAAATCTTGGAACAAACACTTTTTAAGATGCCAAACTTCCTGTCTGGATTTAGAAAGAGGAATATCATCTTTAAATTCGACAATTATTTCTCCAAGACGATGATCAAGAACTTGAGCAAAATTTGAAGTTACAAAAATGAAGTACAGGGCAAAAACTAAGAGTATTTGTTTAGATATTTTCATAGAATTGGCTATTGATTATAATTTGATAAATTTCATGGTTTTTGAAAACGTATCATTATTGAATTGAAGAAAATAGATACCACTCACCAAAGTATGCTCGATAGGTATATGAATTTCATTTTTTCCTTGCAATAATTTTACATTTTCCTTAGATTGTATTTCTTTTCCTTGTAAATTATAAATATGCCAGTCATATTTTGAAGAAATAGAACTTTTAAAATCAATATTTAAGACATCTGATACAGGATTGGGATGGATAATTAATTCTGAAATATCCACCAAATCTTGTGTACTACTTTCACATTTTGTTTTGAAATTAATACTTGAAGAAAAATCAGTTGCTCCTTCTTGACAATTGACACTAAATTGCAACTCATAATTGGTACATTTTTCAAGATTATCAAGATTTACGATATGTTCGGTAACTGTTTTTACATTCCATTCTCCAGTGCCCAATTTTCTATAACGCAAGGTCGTCGTCAATTTATCTGGATTATTCCAAGATAAACTAGCCGATACTTTGGTCGTTTCTATCCCCAAAGAGTTCACATCGAAGAAACAATCCTGAATATTTACACAATAATCTTCAACTTCTCCATAATCAAAATCATCACAGCCTTTTTCACTTACATTGAAACTAAAAATGACCCGCATTCGGGTTGAACCCGATTCCATATCCATAGGAACTTCTATATTTAAAAGTACTTCGCCCTCATCCTTTGTATAAACTTCATGAAATACAGAATCTGAATCATCAAAAAGACCATCTCGATTCACATCTAACCACACCGCTACCTTATCGGAATATTCTGCCCCACTAAATTTTGGGTACAAAGTAATCGGAACCGTCTCTCCCCTTTTAAAATCAAAACTCACATTCGTATTAAAAAAGTAACCATTGTTATTACCCGTTGGAGCATATTTATCTCCTACTTTTAAATTATTAATCCATTCTTCCGAAGAATTACATTTGGGTTCACAATAATCAGTATCCAAACAATAGCCACATCCTTTTGTACGAATAAGTTTATCCTTCAAAATAGATGGCATTGCATCACAGGATGACCTTAATATCACTTCATAATCCGTACAGCTTTTCAGTCCTTTAAAACGATACATACTTGAAGTGGCTATGGAAGATATACGCTCCACCAATTCATCTTGATCATATAATTCTAGTTGGTAATCACTACTAATAATAGATGGCAACTCCCAAGATACTTCCAATTCATAGGCTTGAATATCCGAAATATTAAGATTTACAGGAGCCATTTCTGTATTAATAAATTTAGAATTTGAATAATCACTGGTCGTGTCTGCACAGACTGACCGCAATCTGTATTCATAAACAGAACAACTTTGAACATCTGTCAATGTGAAAGGAGAAGTCACCGATTTTTCAAAATGCCAATCAGCATCTCCTTGTTTTCTCCATTCTAAATCGACATTTGCAATATCATCTCCACTGGTTATCCAACTCATTTCAATAGAATTAGGGCTTGTTAAATTAGCTGCCAAGCCATAAGGATAAACACAATCTCGACAAACATTTAACAACAATTGCATGCTATTATTTACATTTAATCGACCCTCCGTAGTAGTTATCCCTTCCAAACTTGTATTGTGATCTACTCCATCCAAAATGAATGATCGCATCGCCAAAGCAGCACTATCAGGATGAGCTTTCACCAAATCCATAAAATCAACGCAAGGTGCAGCGTACAATAAGGCAATTGCCCCCGCCACATGTGGGGTTGCCCCTGATGTTCCTCCAAAAGTACCATATTTATTATTGGGAGCCACCGTAAAAGTACCTTCACCAAATGCCCCAATATCAATAGAAGTTGTTCCATAACCAGCATCCAAAACTTTATTATCAGATTTATTCATATTTGTCACAGCAATCAAATAATCGCTAGTACATTGAGTAGGTAAATCCCCCACTACATCGACATCAAAATTTTGATTCACAGTTGCCCCACAATTCAATATACCAACCATACCCAATGAATCATAAAACGAACACCAAAGGGGAGCATCTTCCGCTTTCCCTTTATCTACCCCCCAAGAAGCATTGGTAGCTACTACAAAAGCACCTTTTGCACCATTTGTTTCATTATACATTTTTCTCATAACGTAGGGGTATGCGTATGCCGACAAGGCATTTGCTTCATCACCACCACCTCTCACAATCATCATCTTTACATCCCAATTCACACCTGCTACTCCTATTTCATTGTTACCGACAGCTCCTACAATTCCAGCCACCTTGGTACCATGTGTGCCATTATTTACATCATCACTATTATCCGCAGTATCCCAACCACGAACATCATCAATATATCCATTTCCATCATTATCAATGCCATCATTGGGAATTTCAAAACGATTCACCCAAAGATTATCAGATAAATCCTCGTGATTTAAATCTATGCCGCCATCAATAATACATACCACAATCGTATCCCCATGAACCGTAATGCCACCCGTAGTGACATCCCACGCCAAATCAGCATCAATATCCACCCCATCGGTACCACCATTTATACCGATATATTGCCATTGACTGGTAAAAAGCGGGTCATTGGGTGTATTTCGATAAGAAATGAGATGATTAAATTGAGCAATCTCAACATTTTTATCATTTTGAATAGTTTGTAAGAGCCTATTTTCATCAATTCTAGTAAAATCAAATTTCAACAAGTAAATATTCATAGGACTCACTAGAGATTTTTCAACAGTGATATTTGTAGAACTTCTTTGAAATCGACTATATTTATGAACAAGAGATTGAATTTTTTTAGGACTATCCACCTTTACCAATAACTCCCCAAGTTTGTGATCCAAGATTTGAGCACTTATGCTCTGTGAAAAAATTAAACTGATTAATAATATTAAATATCTAAATTTCATACTTTTTTTATATAAATGTAATGGAAAACGGATAAAAATGATTAATTTTTTATCTTTTTAATAAATGAAAGACATAAAAATATACCTTTACAATCATAATTTACTATTTTATGTTAGAAAAGTTTGCAAAATATATTAAAAACAATGATATTTTTTCTACTGATGACTTCATTCTAGTGGGTGTAAGTGGTGGAATGGATTCTATATTTCTAATAACTTTACTTCAACGTTTAAATTTCAATTTTGGTATTGCACATTGCAATTTTAAACTTCGTGGGCTTGATGCGGATAAGGACGAAATCTTCGTTCAGCAATTTGCAAAAGACCTTAATCGCCCCTTCCATTCAATACAATTTAACACCAAAAACATTGCCAAAGAACGTAAAACTTCAATTCAAGTAACCGCACGTGATTTACGCTATGAATGGTTTGAAAAAATAAGAGAAAGTCATGGTTATCAATATATTGCCACAGCCCACCACAACAACGACAATATAGAAACTGTACTTTATAATATTGCAAAAGGATGTGGAATTCATGGGCTGCATGGCATTTTACCGAAAGTCAACCACATTGTACGTCCAATATTGTGTTTTACTCGTCAAGAAATCAAGGATTTTATTGAAAAAAATAATATTCCGTACCGCATAGATAAATCCAATGCCGACACAAAATATAGACGCAATTTTATTCGACATGAAATAATTCCTAAATTTAATGCAATCAATCCCAATTTCGATAAAACAAGCCAAAAATTTATCGAAAGGATGAGAGAAACGGAAGCATTGATGGATTTTGCCATTCAAAATATCCAAAAAGAAGTTGTGGTTGAAAACGAACAACAATTCACCATAAATCTCGATAAGTTATTCAAATTTCCTGCTCCGCATACCATTTTATATGAATTATTAATCCCCTTTGGTTTTAATGGCAATCATATTCAAGAGATTTTGCAAATTCGGAATCATCCATCAGGAAAAAGATTTTTATCTAATCATGGATATGAAGCCATATTGAACCGAAACTTGTTGTTGATTAAAAAAGAAGTTTCATTTTTTAAGGAATTCCAAATTTATACAGAAGGTACTTTTCAGCATAAACATTGCTCGATTTCAATAAAAAACATTTCAAAACCCAATAATTTAAAAACAGACTCAAATACGATTATTTTGGATAAAAAAGCACTTCATTTTCCTTTGACGATTCGGACATGGAAAAATGGAGATAGTTTTCAACCCTTTGGAATGAGTGGCAAATCTCAAAAATTACAGGATTTTTTTTCGAATCAAAAGCTTAGTCTTTTTGAAAAGGAAAATGTCAAAATAATGGTTACCAATCATAAAATATTGTGGATTATGGGCTACCGAATGGCAGATTGGGCAAAAATAACACCAAAAACCAATGATTTTATCAAAATAACCTACACCAAACTATGATTTTAGTGATTTTAGCAGCAGGAATGGGTACTAGATATGGGGGGCTCAAACAAATGGATCCCGTAAGTCCCGAAGGAGATACCATCATGGATTTTTCTATTTATGATGCCATTCAATCTGGATTTTCCAAAGTTGTTTTTGTCATTCGTAAAGAAACGGAAATTCTTTTCAGATCGAAATATGACCCACTTTTATCCAAATACATCGAAGTGGAATACGCCATTCAACGAATAGAGAATATTCCTAAAAAATACGACTTCCCCAATCGACAAAAACCTTGGGGAACGGGTCATGCCGTGCTTTCTGCGCAACCATTTGTAGATCGAAATTTTACAGTTATCAATGCCGATGATTTTTATGGACGTAAGGGTTTTTCGATTATGGCAAAGGCATTAAAAACACTTCCTATTGCTAAAATCGGAGCAACTATGGTCGGTTTTCAATTAAAAAACACAGTTTCTAAATACGGAACAGTATCCCGTGGCGAATGCTTTTTACAAAATAGATATCTCAAAAATATCGTTGAGCGAACCAAAATTGGTTATCAAAATAATATCATTTTCAGAATGGAAGAGAATCAAAAAGTACAAATGCCTCCCGACATGGTAGTTTCTATGAATTTTTGGGGCTTTTCCCCTCCTATATTTGATATTTTAGCATCAAAATTTGATCATTTTCTTTCAAATTTAGGAAAAAACACCCATTCAGAGTTTTTTTTACCGACAGTCGTTGATGAAATGGTTGCCACAGGAATAAAAGTACCCGTAAAAATAGCTACGGATAAATGGTTAGGAGTCACTTATCTTGAAGATAAAAAAAATGTTGAAAAAGAAATAGCCAAACTGAAAAGAAACAAGGTTTATCCAAAATATTTATGGTCATGATTCGTAAAGTATTTAATCAATTTGCACATCATGGGATTTATCATACTCATGAAACACTCCAAGCAGGGCATATCAACGATACATATTTGGTCAAAACCAAGACATCTCCTTTTTTTGTATTGCAACGTATCAATTCGAATGTATTTCCCAATGTTCCACAATTGATTGAGAATAAAATACAGACGACTCAATTCATAAAACAAGTATATGAGAAAGAGCATATTTCAAGTGATAGAAAAATATTGACATTTATTCCTTTAAAAAGCAGTAATACATATTTTTACAAAGATTCCGATGGTCATTT
>CAZOHX010000156.1:0-6324 GCA_964579315.1 uncultured Saprospiraceae bacterium | reverse complement strand
GCACAGTTAGAGCGTCTTTTCATACGTCTAGATTGTTTAGTTGGGATGTCATCAAATGAAATTTTCAAGCTCTTTTGTCATCCTACTCAGATTAATGATTTTGAAAAATGGGAAAAGACTTATTATTTTTGGAATAAAACAAAAATCCTAGAAATAAAATTCAAAGATTTTCCTTCAAAAGGGATTTATGTTAAATTGAAAAATGGGATTGTTATGGATGCGGGGATTTTAGAATAAGTATTGAAAATTTTGCAATTAAAATTGCAAAGTCTAAAACAAAAAAAAGGGAAAATACATAGACTGCATCTCCCCTGGGATCATAATTGGACGTAATATTCTTGATTAGAAAAATAAAGACACACAGTGCTTTATTCTATTCTAAATAAATTCTAATTTTTGTTTTTGGGGAGATACATATATGGGGAGTTATATGCATACGAATAGTATATATACGAATACTGTGCCAATTTTTTTTTGGATTTTTAAATATTTTTTTGTACTAGACTTCGGAAGTCTATAATCTTCGGAAGTCTAGTCCAAAGCCTAGTGCCAATGCACCCCAAATACCAACCATCGCCTAGGCATCTTAGCTCCCAAAATTTCTTGATATTCCGTATCAAACACATTTTGAACCTGAAAATAAATCCCAAATGGCTGCGTCCAAGGATGAAAATTTAATTTCAAATGAGTCACCGAATATTTTTCAGAAACAAAAAAGTACTCGTCAATTGTAACTCCATCTCGTTGAATAAAATTGGTAGTCGAAGAAATATCAAAATACTTGGATTTGAAAAATAAATTGAATCCTACATTGTGATTAGGATGATTGGCTACGTATTTTGAAATAAGATTTTCGTCATTATTTGTCTTTAGAAAAGTATAATCCAATTGAATATCCAAACTGTTATTTTTTATTTTAAATTTCTTATGGGCAGAAAATTCCAATCCGTAGGTTTGCGTTTCCACAATATTCCTTGCATATAAATAATCCGAATCAGCTTGTAGGTTTGTTGTATTAGAAATATCTTGGGAATTGGTCAAAACATAATCAATCAAATTATTGGAAAAACGATAAAATCCAGTTGCAGAAATAGTCAAATCATCCAAAGGATAAATATCCGTTCCCAAATCAAAATTATACGATTCTTCCGCTTTTAAATCAGGATTTCCAATATTTCGACCAGGAGACAGACTAGAAATTTGAGACGAAATATATCTTTCTGTAAAATCAGCCGCACGAATCCCTTTTCCAATCGATGATCTCAATACAAATTTATTTTGAATGTAGGAAACATTGAGTTGTGGAAGAAATTTCGTTCCAAAATTAGCATCATTTTGAAGACGAAGTCCCAAAGTAGAATGTAAATTGGAAAGTATATTATAATGTATTAATCCATAAATCCCAAGAGATGCATTTTTGTGATTCCCACGATCATTGCTTTCTATTGTTTTATTTTCCAATTGCGTTCCAAATGCCAATTTTATTTTTGAATTGAGTCGAAAGTCATGATGCAAACGCATACTTAATAATTCTGTCGTATGATGATTCTCTCCAAAAAGGGGATTGAAAATAAAGGTATCATTTCCTTTTTTATATCCGATATTCAATTCTGAATGGTGATTTCCTTTGTTTCGCTTTATAGCAAACTGCGACCAAATACTATTGGTTTTTTCACTGGATTCATCGTAATTACTCCTTGTATAGAAGTATTTCGCCTTGAATTTCCGATCATCATATCCTACTCTTGCATAAGCATTCCATACATCATTGATTTGATAGTTCACAGCTCCACTATATGTTTTTAAATCAAAATAATTATTAAAAAGACTATCTGCTGATGCGATTTTTCCAAAATTAGGATTAATCAAAGTTTCTCCATCCGAAATCGATGTTTTGATACTGCTACTATATGATAATTTTCCTTTTTTCCCGACCATTCCAATATCTGACAATGATGTATTGTGTTGTCCAAAACTAATATTCCCAGCAAAATTCACAAAATCACCACTCTTTCGATTTATATAAGTTTTTGTTTTAATGTGAATAACACCCCCAACTGCGTCAGCTCCAAAAGATGCGCTCGCCGTACCACGAATAATCTCGATATGATCAATTTCCGCCAAGGCAACTGGTATATTGTTATTAAAATGAGCCGTAAGCGGGTCATTTAGGCGGATATTGTCCACCAAAATTAAGACTTGCGAAAAAGTACTTCCCCGCATTCCAATATCTGCTTGTACACCAAAACCATTTCTGGAATTAATATTTATTCCTGCAATGGAACGGAGTAATTCATCGACAGATTGAATAGGTAATTGGCTGATTTCATCATGAGTAATAATCGTAACATTTTTACCACTCTCTTTGATGGTAGTGGAAATATGGGTTGCGTTGATTTGAATGGAATCTAGATTTATGGTTTGTGCGAACAAAAATGAGCTCCATAAAATACATAGAATAGTCAATAGATTTTTCATAGTTCGATTTTGATTGCAAAGGAACGTAAAACCTAGTTATTTTGTATCAATAATCTGATAAAAAAAATGCCATAAATACAACAGGATTTGTGTATTTATGGCATAGAACTAGGTTTTTTGAGTGTGTGACATATAGTGGGAGATATTGGTTTTACAATATTCTATTGCCACACTAAGCTAAAAAGTGGCAAAGCCACGATACTATCCATAGCCCAACGGGCAATGAATAGAAAAATAGCAGCGTAGCTGCGGCACTATCCGATCCTGCCTACCAAATGGTATGGATTCCCACAATTTGTTACGCACTCAGGTTTTTTATATCTCATTCACCAATTCCCAAACCTTCTCATTATAATTCTCTTTGGTAATTCCTGTCAATTTCTCCAATGCCTTATAATAATTGGCATTCCCTTTCTCCTTTGGACCACAATTCAGAAATTCCCAAACGGCAGAAAAGCCTTTTTCTTTTTCGAGTTTCTTTACGATAAGGGCATTGATAAAGTAATCCACCATCAAATGTTTGGCTTGAGAATCATTAAAATTAAAAGGTTTTTCTTTATAGTCTGCCCAATCAGAATTTTTATTACTGGCAATTTTCTCTTTAAATATTTTTACAATATCATCCCATGTATAGTCCCAACTACCTCCATACACGTAGGCGATACCTTCATCGATAGGTCTATTGGTTTTCTTTCTTCTATTGACAGCAAGACCTAATCTATCATGCCATAAGTCATGGACATTTACATCGTCAAAATGTGCTCCATCTCCAGAGACCATCAAGGATTTTTTGTCCGTTCGAGATGAAAAAACTCCCCCCTTTTTTCCATTATAATCAATTTTATAATCAACCCCAATAATTTTAAGTAACTCCCTTCGGTTTTCACAACAATAGATGTCTGTTGGTTTAGGTGAATTTTTTAATTTTGTATCAAACAATTTTGCATTTTTTTGGAAAGTAGAAACGTTTTCATCTGATATAGTTTCTTTGTAATAGAAATTAAAATTTCCAGCTGATTTTGTTTTCCAATGTTTTGTATTTCTTTTTAAAGGAGAAGAAAATAGATAACTTTTTCCATTTTCATGAGCAATTATTTCGATTCCTAACCTTAGATAAGGAGTGGAATCTACAATTCCCATATATAATACTTGCATCTGGTATTGTCCATTTTCAAGTGGAATAATATTAGCTAAATAAGGCTTATAAAATTCTGTATCCTTATAGCGACGACTTTTCTGTGCGGAGGCGATTTCATCTAAAAGAATATAGGTTTCAATATCTTGTGTAGGAAACACCCATTTGTTTTCTTCATTTGGCTTTTCCGCTGACAGTAAGAATTGATTTAAATTTGATGTTAAAATTTCTGTTTTGATACTGTCCTTTGGTAATCTAATAGTTTTGATAATCAAGTCTGCTTGAGCATTTACGGAAATAGAAATAAATAAAATGGAAATGATGGTAAATAATTTTGTTCGCATGGTTAGGTTATTTTTAAACTCGTTATTAAATAATTATTTTTAAAATTTTAGGCAAAAAAATGGCTAGCAATTCATAAACCACTAGCCATTCATCAGATTAGAAAAAGGATCTAATCTTCAATATTTTTAATGTAAAATATCTATTATTTCACTAATTTCTTTATCTCTTCTTCCAATTCTTCCTCATCTCCGGGTGTATATCCGCTATGTGAGAAAACGATATTCCCCTCTTGATCTAATAAGTAAGTCTGCGGAATCGTTTGAAATCCCATTGCCTGTGGCATCTTTGAATTACTATCTGAAAGTACTTCAAATTCCCAACCTTTAGAAGCAACCAATCCTGGTACTTTAGCCAATGCTCTTCTTGTATCAATAGAAATAGCGACCAATTCGATGTCATAATCTTCCACCCAATCTCCGTAAATCTCATTGATTACATCCAACTCTAGTTTGCAAGGCTTACACCATGTTGCCCAAAAACTCAGAACGGTAATTTTTCCATTTTTTGCATAATCCTGAATATTCACCGTACTTCCATCTAATTTTTTAATAGAAATATCTGGTACTTGCTGCGTTTGAGCAAAAGATTGCAAGGAAAAAGCAAGAAATAGAAATAAGGCGACATTTTTAAACAATTTCATAGAGTTGATATTTTATTTATTAATTTTTGTAGATAAAAAATAGTATTTTTGATTCAATTTTAAAATCAGTTGCAAAATAATGATTTAATTTTGGATAGGCAAGGTGTTTAACTAGTTATTAACAGAAATAAGAAATCGTTAACGAAGTAGCCCTATCGTTTGTCTTCTGACTGACAATTGAAATAATCTTACAGTGATTTGCAACATAAATGGACAAAATGAAATTATTAAAACTAACGACGGTTTTTGTGATGATGGGTATGTTTAGCCACTTAAATGCACAAAATCAAGGGGGTACGCTTTCGGGAAGCATCGAGACCAATGCCAATTTCTTTCAAAGAGATACAGTCATTGGAGCTCAAAATACTCCCCAATATGACCATCAACTTTTTGGTGGGGAAACATGGGTCACTCTAAATTATAGCAATTGGGGTTTCGATGTGGGAGTACGATATGATTTATTTAATAATTCAAATCTACCTAATCCGCAAGGATCTTTCAATGAAAATGGTATCGGAAAATGGTTTATCAAAAAGAAATTGGGTAAATTTGATTTTGCGGTTGGAAATCTATACGACCAAATCGGTAGTGGAATTATATATCGGGCTTACGAAGAACGCCCGCTTTTCATTGACAACTCATTGTTGGGGGCAAGAGCTATTTATCATATCAACGAAGACTGGGAAGTGAAAGGATTTGTGGGAAAACAAAAGCATGTTTTTGAAACGTACCCATCTATCGTGCGGGGAGCAAGTGTGGATGGATTTTTCGCCCCCAAGGACGAAACTAAAAATTGGACTATTTCCCCTGGATTTGGAGTAGTATCTAGAACTATTGATGATAAAACAATGAATCTTTTGGTATCAAATATCAAAACGTATTATAGTACGGATAGTACAAAAGTTTTTGTGCCAAAGTACAACACCACTGCCTTTACGTTTTACAATAATTTATCTGTCGGTAAATTTAATTGGTATGCAGAAGCTGCATTTAAATCAAAAGATCCAGCTAGAAATGGTGAATATTTTAATGATGGACTGGGTTCTGTATATTATTCATCCTTGAGTTTTGCAACCAAGGGATTAGGAATTACTTTGGAGGGAAAACGTACTGAAAATTTTGAATTCAGAACAACGCCTTTAGAAACCTTGAATCGGGGATTATTAAATTTTATTCCACCTATGACCCGTATCAATGCTTATCGTTTGACAACCAGATATAGTGCCGCTACGCAATTTTTAGGTGAGAAATCTTTTCAAATAGATGTAAAATATGCTCCAATTAAGAAATTGTTATTTACAGTCAATACATCACACATGACAGATTTAGATGATGATTTATTGTATCAAGAAATTTATGTGGATGCAGTTTATAAACCGAATAGAAAAAATAGATTTGTTTTTGGAGTTCAAAATCAAATTTATAATCAAGATGTTTTTCAATTCAAACCTGGTGTGCCTTTATTGAAACCCACTACTCCTTTTGTAGAATATTTGCATAAAATGAAAAAAAGACGTTCTATTCGGATGGAATTGCAATATATGCTGATGGATACGCACACAGATGATATGGGACATACAACCAAAAATGATCAGGGCGATTGGTTATTTGGGTTGGCAGAATATAGTATTGCTCCGCATTGGATATTTACGATTTCGGATATGTATAATGTATCTCCAGGTAAAAAATCACCCAAAGATAGTCAAGGGAATTACATCTCATCTCA
>CAZOHX010000155.1:0-6360 GCA_964579315.1 uncultured Saprospiraceae bacterium | reverse complement strand
CCAAAAAACAAGACCCAAAAGAACTAAGAAAATAGAACTGTAAATATAAGCTGAATAAGACTGCTCTCGTTTCAAAACCAACCCATCCGAATCCCCAAAATAAACCAACCCTCCCCAATAATATGGGCTCTTTTCATAAGATGGAACATTTTTATTGGATAGATAGCCACGTTTTGCCACAGAAAGTGCCATATATTTAGACCTACCCTTAGCCAAATTTTTATAAAATTCAGTTAAAATCATTCCCGTAGATTTAGCATTGATTTTCCACATACTAGAGATTAAACTTTTTGCCCCAGCATACATAAATCCACGCCCCAAACTCATTACCCCTTCGCCCAAAGATAGTTTCCCCGCATTGGTTTCACAAGCACTTAACACAACTAAATCAACATCCATATTCAATCCATATATTTCTGACAAGTGCAATAACGAATCGGAAAAAGCAATATATGGCTGTGTTTCTTGGGCATTTGAAAAAGCATGTGTGGATAAATGCAGTACCGAACTCCGTCCTAAATCTTTTACAAAACGCTCTTTGGTTGCCTTTTTATCCCGAATCAATTCCGAATGTACATAATTCTGTATTTCTGAAATTTCTGAATCACTAAAACTCAAACTTGCAAAGGACTTTGAAGTATCAGGAGTAGTAAATGGAGCAAAACCTATAATACTTTCTTCGTGATTTTGATGACCCAAATTTGAAATTTTGGCAAATATCTTGGCGGAATACCCATAATAAATATCAAAATCATTTAATAGATAATTCGCATCAAATACATTTTTACTTGGGCTTCGCACTAGGGTTTCAAAGGGTAATTCCGACAATCCACCATCAGGAAAAACATTGATTTGATGAATTCCATTGAGATTTATACCTTTAAAAAACAATTGATATAATTCGTTAGAGAGTGCCAAATATTCAAGAGGGTGATTCTCAATTTTTGAAGCATCGGTAAAAAAGGATTTGTATTTTTGCAATTGCTCCCCTACAAATGGGGTCTCCCCTATTTTCATCATATTGACCTTATCCTTGGATATAGTCAAAAGATAAACAAATTCGTTTCCATAAAAAAAGTGAAGTGCCCATTCATCATTTTGAAGATATTTTTGCTGATAAGTGCTTAATTTTATAACCGAAGTATTGAATTTTGTATCAAAATACTGCGGAAATTTCTTCGCAATGGACAATGTCTTTTCAGAATATTTATTTTTTAATACCAATAATTCTTTGACAAGATGGTCATTTTCCATACTGTCAGATGCATTAATCTTGGCTTTCAATTTTAAAATATCTTTCTGCAATTGATTCATTTCGTCTTTAATCGTCTGAGGTAGTAATTCAAGAGCATCCGACATTTGCATCCCTTCCAAAAGTAAAATTGCTTTGCTTTTTTCAAAAAAGAAAAATGCGTTTTTGGCATCACCCAATTCATAACAAACTTGAATAGCCATTTCATAAAAAGGAACGGCATCTTTTCTCCAAAAAAGTTTGGAATCATCGTCACTTTGCTCTGTTCGTAGTTGATCAATCAAACCATCCCCCAACTCAAATAACGCTACCGCAGATTGCAAATACTTAGAATCACTGGTCTGATGATACAGTTTTTGCAGAGCATTTGCCTTATCAGAAACATAAACCAATAAATCAATTTTTTCTAGGGAAAAAGACATGGATTTTGCAGATGGATGTTCCAAATCTGATGTTGGATAAGGTTTGGGAGTCAAAATCACGATTGCCTTCTGAAAATATTTCAAAGCCTTCAAAAATTCATCTTCTGCCAAGTAATATTCGCCAAAATGATCATAACTTTGAGCGATAATCTTATTGCTACTACAAGATTTTGCAATTTCCAATCCTTTTTGTAGGGCTTTTAAACTCTGTTTATTTTGATGATTTTTTTGATATGCATACCCAATATTATTATAACATTTGGCTATATTCTCTTTATCGTTTACTTGTTTATAAATTTCATTTGCCTTTTTGTAATAATGAATAGCCAATGAAAAATCATTAATGTGTAAATAATTACCTGCCAAATTTAAATAGCATGAGGCAATGTCTTTGTAACTTGCATATTTTTCAACAATTGGCTCTGAAAGTCGTAAATATTCAATCGATTTTAAATAATCTTTCTTTTTTAAATAAAGAAATCCCAAATTTAGTAAAGCTCTTCCCTCATATTTGTAAAATTCAATTTTGTGTGAATCCTTTTGGACTAAATGAAGCAATTCTTCTGCTGTGGCATATTCTCCAGTTTCTAAGTATAAATTCGATAATTCAAAATAACTTTTTATCAATCGCTTCTCATTCAAATTCTGAAAAATCATAACAGCGTGATTCAACCTTGATTTAGCTAAAGTATATCTTTTTTGGAGTAGATAAAAAGTACCTAAATTATGATAGGTTTTCCCTAAATCGACCGTAGGCTTTTTTGCAAACAAATCTTTTCGTATTGCCAATGATTGCTCAGAATAATAAATGGCAGAATCCAATTGGGTTTTGTAATATACAACTCCTAATTTATGAAAAACTTTTCCCAAATTTTCTTTTTCGTCAGGACATGATTGCAATTGATCCGCTAATCTTTTCAATACAATCACATCATTCGAAGACAATAAAGCATCAATATCTTCATCCAATCCACAATTTCCAATACATAAAAATGGGGACACTGAAAGGTAAATCAGTATCCCCAATATTTTTAATTGAGCCAACATATAATCATTTACTTAGAGTTTTAATAATTTACGACTCCAAATATAATCATTTTGTTGAATTTTTATAAAATATATCCCTTTCGGAATGTCATGCACATCTATCAATATTTTTTGAGATGCTCTCATATCTATCTTCTTTTTTGAAAATACAACTTGTCCTGTCAAATTAACCAACTGTATATCAATGGATTCCATAGTATTTTCAGATTGGAGCATCAATATATTCTCAACAGGATTGGGATAGATATTAAACCCAATTAAATCTCCATTTTTAATATTTTCAGTCGGTGTCAAGCAATTTATATCAAAATTGAGCAATCTTCCTTGATCTACTTTTGTCGTTAAAGCTGGATTTTGATTGGCACAATTTAAAATACTATTTTTAACATCCAATGGATTGGACATATGTGCACAATATGAAATCGCAGCTGCCGCTGTTACCGCAGGAGCAGACATGGATGTACCCGTTTTGTAATTACGGTCTGGATCTCCAACCTTATACCAACTTGGAACATCACTGTCAATATGTACACCCGGAGCCAAAATATCCACCGATACATTATCATAATTTGAAAAATCAGCAAGTTGATCGTCTTTCACCAAAGCCCCAACCGTCAAAATATTATCATTGGTATAACAAGCGGGATATTGAGGAAGAACCGCCAAATCTGTAGTATCATTCCCTGCCGCTGCTACGACCAACACACCATCATCGCCTACAGATTTAATAGCCTTTTTCAAAATAGTACTCGGTGCTCCATAAAAGCCCCAACTGTCATTGATGATATTTGCTCCATCAATTGACGCTTGATAAGTAGCACAAATTACATTAAAAAGAGTAGCTACTCCTTTGGAATCGTGCGTCTTGTAAGGAATAATTCTTACCTCACAAGCTTCATCTTTTTTATGAGCATTAAAATTATTAAAAATGATTCCTGCTACATGCGTTCCATGACTATGATCATCCATGGTGTTGTTATTATCATCTACATAATTCCAGCCAACAGGGTCATCTATCAAACAATTTTCATTATTATCCTCATGGTCCAATTGCTCCCCATTGGCAAGAATTACATCTTTTCGTGGAGATTTTAAATCAAATCCCGTATCTAAAATGGCAATTTTTACTACATTTTTATCAGAAGGAGAAACAATTCGTGGAATAGTATTCAAGCTAGTAGAAGTATTCGGCGGAAACGACTCAAATGGTGTAAAACTATAAGCATTATAATCTACTTCATCAATATCCGTATCCGCCCTTGCTCCTAAAACGTTGGAATTTATCCCTATTGTTCCCCCATTTGGATTGATTTCCCCATTTTGTGTTACCCCAAAGGACCACAATTCTAGGCTATCGCACGCACAAGACTTCACCAATCTCGCGCCCAAAGAATCTCTAATTTCTGTCTTTCGTGCAGGATCTACTCCTTGCTTGAACTTAATAATCGCCTCATTAGGTACAATTGCCCAATCGGAAGAATCTCTTAGGTATGGATAGTCATTTTCATCTAAAAAATCACTATATTTAGGAGGATTGGTTTGGAATGGATTTTTACGATATATCGCTATATCATTGACAATTTGAAAATACAATCCACCTTCAAATACAAATCTAATTTGAATAGATTTTGAATTACCGACAACATTACTAATATCAATTATTTTCACATCAGAACGAGCCGTTTCGATATTTTTACCTACATCTTCATTCAGAATAAATGGAACCCAATCATTGCCATCAATTTTGACTTCTACCCGTGTTTTAGATTCATAATTTCTATAATACTGATGAAATTTCAAAAATACTGTTGGTGATGCATCAATAGTAAACAATGGCGATGTCACGGTCAATGCTCTTAAAGATGTCGGCTTGATAAATCCTTGTTGTACCAAATTATCCGCATCACAAACCAATGCGATAAGTCCTGTTTCAGATTGGATAGCACCACGATCATTCCAATACATGCCTAAATCAGCTTTTCCGTTGTCTTTGACCACCCATGTTGGTATATTATTTCCAACCATCGAACTTTGCCATCCTTCAAAATTAGATTCATCTAATCTTTTTATCAAATTTTGACTAAATAAGAAAGATGTTAAAAATAAACATAGAAATAAAAAGGGAATTTTAATTTTCATAATTTTTACTTTTTTAAGTTAAAACCTTTGTAAATGTATAGATTTACAACCACATATCGAAAGAAAACTAAATTTCTTACCCCAACATGTGTTAATAAAATCAGAATTTCATATCTTGCAGCTTATGAGCAAACACAAAGATCATCGTTTCATTGTTGCCCTTAGACAAGGAAATGATACCGTTATAAAAGAGTTATACACCGACTTATCTCCAAAAGTTACACGCTGGATAATGGCGAATAATGGAAGTATGTCAGATGCTAAAGATATTTTTCAAGAAGCAATTCTTGCACTATATAATATGGCATGTGATCCAGGCTTTGTATTAAAATATCCCATCGGTGGTTTACTCTTCAAAATCTGTAAAAATAAGTGGATTGATCAAATTAGAAAAAAAACTAAGGAGTCAGAGGTAAGAATTTTAGAAAAGGAGCGATATGATAATGTAGAAACTACTACAGCACTTCTCGAACAAATCGAAACGGAAGAAATCAGACAAACTAAATTAGACAAAGCATTCCGAAAATTATCGGAACTTTGTCAAAATTTATTAAAACTGAGCATGGAAGGTATTTCTCCTAAAGAAATAGCTGTTCAGTTGCAAATGTCAGATGCCAATTCGGTTTATAGAAGGAAAAGTGCTTGCGTAGAACGTTGGAAAACATTATTTAAAAACTAAATTTTTTAATTTAAAAAATACAAACGCCCTAAATATCATGGAAAAAAACTTTACCTTAATCGATAAATATTTTCAAAATAAATTGAACGATGATGAGCAAAATGCTTTTCAGCAAAAATTAGATTCAGACCAAGAATTTGCAGAAGAATTTGCTTTTCAAAAGAGTATGCATATTTATTTTGAAGGGGCTAAAAATAAAGCTAATTTAACTCAAAAATTAGATAAATTAGGTCAAGAATTTTTCAAAGAAGAAACAAAGCCTAAATCCGCCAAAATCATCAACAGAAAATTCATTTGGACGATAATTTCCGCTGCTGCCATTGGGCTTTTATTGATTTTATCTAATCCTTTTGCATCGCCAGATTTGTATCAAAATTTTGCCCACCACCAAAATCTCGCACTTATTGTAAAAAGTGATAATTCGGATTGGGCAAAAAAAGCAGAGCATGATTTCAATACACAAAATTATACTCAAGCTATCATTGATTTGAATGCTTATTTAAAGGAAAATCCTAATCAACAACGTGCCTTATTAGCATTGGGAATCAGTCATTTGGAGACCAATCATATTAAAGCTGCCACCCGCGTTTTCACACAAATAAGGAATGGAAATTCTACTTTAAAAAATTATGGAACTTGGTATTTAGCCTTAACTTCCGTTAAAAATAAAGATTTTGAAAAAGCAAAGCAATTATTGAAAGAAATTCCTTCATCTGATGCTAGTTTGTATGCGAAAGCGCAGGAGTTATTGAAGGAATTATAAAATTATTTCAAAATCACCAATTTAGAAATCGAAATCACCGTATCCGAAGATAAATCCA
>CAZOHX010000154.1:0-6411 GCA_964579315.1 uncultured Saprospiraceae bacterium | reverse complement strand
TTGGTCTTATTTATTGTGGTATTTTTACCGCTAGGATCTTTGTTTTATTTACAAAAAGGATTTCACTATCATAAAAAGATATGGGATGATATGAAATCTTATGGAGATTTTCCAGATTTTAAATTTTCTAATGCATCTGTGGAAAATGGAATAGATCCATCTATTTTTAAAGGCTATGTCTCTATGGTTGGTTTTTATAATAGTAAGAATGAAGCATCATTTTTGAAAATGTATGGACAACTTTATCACCAATTTAAACAAGACGCCACAAAATTTATAGCTATTGATTTAGATGGAAATTTTGATAAAAATATTTTAGAAAAATATCATTTGCCTAAATCAAAAAATTTCATTCTTGCAGACGGTGGAAATGAAGCAAGTATTTTATTAAAAAAATTAAAAATTCCAGATTTCTCAAAAGAAAAAAAAGATAGTCATTTTATCCTAAAACAGCCTTCTGATTTGGAATTGAAGTCATATCCTCTTGTTGTATTGGTAGATGAATACGGCGAATTTAGAAATTATATCCCTTGGAATAATAAGGAGGGTTTTGATAAGTTGGTCGAAGAAATGGCAATTTTAATAACACACCACGAATTGGGAGATAAGAAAAAAGATGAAAAATAAAGAAAAATTATATAATCGACTGATTTATATTATCACAGGTATTGTGTTTTTGCTTTTGGGAGCAATGCGTAGATTTCATATTAACACAGATATTGACTTTTCGTTTTTACCTGCCTTTTATTCGGTCATCAATGCAATGGTAAGTGTTATTTTAATCTATGCCGTAATAATGATTAAAAAAGGGAATAGAAAAGCACATCAAAAAGCTATGGTAACAGCTTTGACATTGTCCTTAATTTTTCTGCTAAGCTATGTTGTTTATCACTTTACAACCCCTGAAACAAAATATTGTGGAGAAGGAGTGAAGCGAATCGTTTATTTTGTATTGTTAATTTCACATATTGCTCTGGCAGGGCTCACTTTTCCTTTTATTCTTTTTACCTTTGTAAAAGGATATTTAGGATCTTATCAAAAGCATAAAAAAATGGCAAAATGGGTATTCCCATTATGGCTATATGTCGCAGTGACAGGGCCCATTATTTATTTGATGCTGCGTCCTTGTATGTAATTTAAAATAGAAATAATGAAAAAAATATTGATTATCTCACTTCTCCTAGTTATTGGATTATTTTTAGTTCAATCTCCCTTGTTTGCTCAATGTCCTATGTGCTCTATGGCAGCAGAAAGTAATTTAAAAGCGGGAGGTTCGGCTGGTAAGGGATTAAATATTGGTATTTTGTATTTGTATTTTTTCCCATATATTGTGACGGCAGTCATTGGCTATTTGTGGTTTAAAAATAGGAGAAAATCTATCGCCTAATGAATTGGGCGAGTTTTAACTCCCAAAAGTAAAAATGGCACACCAAAAAATGATGCACCATCGGATTCCTACAGTATGTGTTTTATAGTGTTAGTTTAATTCTTCTAAAACAGATAGGCGTATCCTATATTAAACCCCACGGACTTGTTTTTTAATTTAATATCAATAATTGGATCAGCAAAACTATCTGTCAAGGCTTGTTGATAATAGGCTTCTAATAATATTTTTCCATGTCCTGCTTTGAGCCAAACGCCTGCTGCACCCATCAATCCACCCCCTAATCTATTGAAATTTTTATTGGATAAATTAATAGGCGTGGTTGCTACATTGATATCGATGATGGCATGTGCTTTTGTTTTTACTACCCCAGACATTGCATAGTTGATAAATGGTCCAAAATTTACATATCCACCAAATAAATTCCGACCAAATGTATATTGAGCTAAAAGTGGCACTTGTACATTTTTAATGCGTGTATGTGCGGATGCACCTACGGGAACAGCTATGTTGAAAAGTTTAATATCTCTAGTTTCTTTGATGATAAATCCATTTTCTTGATAGGATATTTCAGGCATAAATGAAAAACTATTTTTCAAAGGGATATTGATAAATACTGTGGCATTCGTAGCTTGTAGCAATTCAGTGTTGGGCTGATAAGCGGATAATCCTTCAATATTGGCACTAGATAAATTTCTTCCAATTTTTGCTCCTACACCTAATTGTGCAAAACTGAATTGGGCAACAAGCAATAAGGCGATTGAACTTATGAATTTGATGATAGTGGGTCGCATATTAGTTAAGTTTGATGATTAAAGTATTTACCATCAAGACTCTCAAAACGATGCTTTAGTTAGTTAAGAAGTGTTAAAATTTTCATATAGGAATATTAAATTATGAGCAAAAAAGCCCAAATTCAATTCAAGAATTTGAGCTTTTCAAAAATATTATAAAACAATATCTTATTTCAGTAAATCAAAATGATATTTAACTGTCTTAACCAAAGGTGCATCACTGATAGGATCAATATTCGTAAAGAAAATATCAATATCAATATCTTCGGATTCTTCTTTTTCTGAACTATCAAATACAACATCCAACTTAATCGTTTCACCTGGTTTTATCGGTGTTTTAGGATAGGTTACCGTCGTACAATCACAAGCAGAAATTAATTCTATGACTAAATTTTCAGTGCCAGTATTGGTCAACTCATAAAATAAAGTACGTTTTTCTCCCTTTTTGACTTCTCCTAAATCAATAAACTCTTTGTCAAAAGATAACTTTGGACCAGTAATATCTTGGTCAGTAATTGAATAATCTACAGCTTCCAAAAATGGAAATTCTACAAAAATATTTTGAGTACCTTGAGCATTAATATTTTGAATACTAATGAATATCATTACTAAAATATAAAATTTATTTTTTCTCATCTTCTGATTTCTTTTGTTCAATTTCAAAAATTTGATCCATCACTTCGCCCAATTGCTTTGCCCCAATTTTTTTGGTTAGTATTTCTTTATTTTTATCCAAGATATAGAGCTGTGGAGTGGAATGCACGTCATATAGCGTTTGATATTTAGATTTGAAAAATGGATCGGTTACATTTATCCATTTTCGCATTTCTGGATGATCCCTTAAAAATTCCGCTACTTTGTATGTATCCGTATATTTCATATGACCAATGGCATAGATTTCTACTCCTTTATCATGATATTTATTATAAAAGTCAATCATATCTGGCATCGCCTTTTTACAATGCCCACAGGTGGGTGACCAAATAAACACTATAGTATAAGGACTGTCCACATCGTGTAAAGTAACGGGTTCCTTGAGTTTAAATCGTTTATATTTAAGTCTATCCACTAATTCCAACTTCTTTTCAACCGCTTTTTGCTGTGTCAATAAAGAGTCAGGAACAGATTGCTTTGACTTTTTTAAAGATTTTATTTTTCGCTCCAAACGACTTTTTTCATCTAGTAGCGGCGTTTCTACTGCATATTGTTTCTCATATTCTGCCAATGTACCTTCTACATCAATCTTGCGAATAGTGATATTGGGAGCAATCTTTCCAATCAATAATGGTTTTAATTTTTCAGCATTATCAATAATTTTATCCAATTGCTCTTTGTCAATATCCGCTCGATCGCCTTTTGCATAATAATTTTCAACAATATGAACGTAAACGGCATCCATTCCTACGATTTTTGATGCCGCAAACTTATTGAGCAAATGTGCTAAATAAAATTGATAAAGATCTTCGTTATCTTTTACTAACGATAATACTTTATCTACCCCAAGGCTGATTGAATCGGGGTGATGAGGCAATAATTTATCTAAATAGTAATCAATTCTTGAATTCAATCCAGGGGTGCGTAAAATACACGGACTAGAAACATCGTAATTATCAAACCAATGATTTTTGTAAAAATTGTATATCTTTAATTTGTCATCCGTGTCAGGCGGTGTGATTTCCATCCCTGCTTTTATGGTTAATGCTAAAACAGTACCTTCATTATCTTTGACCAATTTTTTTTGATATTTGGCAACTTCATCATCAAGTGCATCCAGCTTTTTATCAATGGCTTTAAATTTTTCAGAATCTGCATCTAGTCCCTCTTGTTCTTTATGCAATTTGTCAGCTTCGGGTCTTTTAGAGCCAATGAAGTGAAGATAGTCGAAAAAAGCTTCATTTTCTTTAGATCCAGTGACTTTCATTTTTTCTACAATATCCATAGAGTCAGTTTCAAAAGTCATCGTTTGATCATCATCCAAAAAAACTTGGAAATAGGCATTATTGGGAGGCAGTACCACTAGATAATTTCCACAATCATAAGCGTCATCTCCCTTAAATGTAAAGCTACCGTCCTTGGAGCGATAAGTTGTATCTGTCAAATACTGCTTATCACCTAAATAATAGGCTAGATAAATGGAATCAGCAGAAAAGTTAGCAATTTTCACTTTAATCTCATGTCCTTTTTGTCCAAAACTAATAAAAGCCGAGGCCAAAAAGAATAAAATAAAAATAGGTTTCATAATGGATTTGTTCATGAATTTGTGAAATGGGTTTTTCTTAATATAAATATTCATATCGGTAATAATTGATATAATAGCAAAAATCATTCTTTTATTGTAAAACTGCTAATCTCAAGGAATGTTTAAATTTTTATTAACAAAAAAAAGAGTATAATCATGTTTTTAGCACCATTACACTCTTTTTTTTTTAAGAACTAGATTTTTTTATTCAATGTCTTTAATCATAGGCAAGCCAATCAAGTCTGCTTCTTCTTTTCCGATGGATAAAAATCCCAAGAATCCCCCTGAAGCTTTCGCAACATGTTTGGCGAAACTTCTCCAACTTTGAACCAACAATTTGGCAAAAACATAATCTGTTTTCTTTAAAATATCATTATAGGACGATAACTTATTATTCAAGAAATCATATCTCTCTTGTGTATCTTTAGGAAGTGTATTGATAATCTCATGCAGTTTTGAATCAAAATTTTCACCAACTTCTGTATAGAATTCTTTCAAATCAGTAGGTACTGAGTAAGAGCGAATATGAGCAATCTTTTTTGCTTTTTCTATCTCATCTTTATCGATTACACCGTCAGCTTGGGCTATAAAAACAGTGATATAGGCAATTGAGTCAATTAATTCTTGTTTTTCCTCAGTTGTCAAATTTTTGTAGTAATGAAGCATATCTTTCTTTGTATTACGTTAATTGCTAGTCCAAGTGTGTAAGCAATTTCTTAGTTTGTAAATAATTTTCGCCGCAAATATAATTCTATTTCTAATAAAAAACTATCTTTGAGAAAAAAACATACGTGCTTGTGGGAAAGACTAAGACAAAGACAAAAAAGGTGACCCCTTTGATGCAGCAATATGCTGATGTGAAAACGAAATATCCTGACGCTATTTTATTATTTAGGGTAGGAGATTTCTATGAGACTTTTGGGGATGATGCGGTCACAACTGCTCAAGTTTTAGGCATTATTTTGACCAATCGTAATAATGGTGGAGCACAAGTCCCTTTGGCTGGTTTCCCATTTCATTCTTTGGATTTGTATTTGCCTAGATTGGTACGTGCAGGATATAGGGTAGCGATTTGTGAACAATTGGAAAAGCCGAGTCCACAAAAAAAGATTGTAAAACGGGGTGTAACGGAAGTTGTCACGCCTGGTGTGGCATTAGACGATCGTTTATTAACTCACAAATCCAATAATTTTCTTGCAGCAATTCATTTTAGTAAAAAAGATCAAGTGGGCGTAGCCTTTTTAGATATTTCAACAGGAGAATTTTTTGTTTCTGAGGGGACATCTGGCTATGTTGCTAAATTGATTCAAGGTTTTCATCCTTCTGAAATTTTATATTCCAAAAAGAATGCTACGGATTATGATAAGGTAATTGGTGATAAATTTTATACCTATCCTTTGGATGAATGGATTTTTACAGAGGATTACACATCTGAAAAATTACTCAATCATTTCGGGGTAGCAAGTTTAAAAGGCTTTGGTATAGACGAACTAAAATTGGCTCATATAGCCGCAGGTACAATCCTTCATTATTTGGCTACTACCGAAAATAATCAGTTGGCTCATGTGAATGCAATTCATAGGTTGCATGCGGATAAATATGTGTGGTTGGACCAATTTACCATTCGCAATTTGGAGTTGATTTATTCCAATAATCCCTCGGGAATCCCATTAATTGATGTGTTAGACCAAACTACAACACCAATGGGAGGACGTTTATTGAAAAAGTGGGTCGTATTACCCTTGGTTTCTAAAAAGGCAATCAATACTCGATTGGAAATGGTGGATTACTACTTACACGATGTTGAGTTCAAAGAAAATATTAGTGAAACGATTGGTCAAATTTCAGATTTAGAGCGGATTATTTCTAAAGTGCCAATGGGCAAAATTAATCCCAGAGAGATTGTCCAATTAAAAAATACACTGAAAGTATTAATTATACTCAAAGAACATCTGGTAAATTCAAAAAGCACTCATTTCCAATTGATGGCAGAT
>CAZOHX010000153.1:0-6439 GCA_964579315.1 uncultured Saprospiraceae bacterium | reverse complement strand
CTAGATAGAAATACGTTTTCAGATCCAAAAATTCAAAAAATATTTAATGAAAATTTTCATATTGTAAAATTCAATGCAGAAGGCAATGACGAATATACTTTTCAAGGGAAAAAATATGGAAATCCAAATTTCAACCCCAATAAAAGGGGACGAAATTCAAAAAATGAGTTGTCATCATTCTTTAATGTAAGAGGCTACCCTACGGTTGCTATTTTTGATTCAAATTTCAAATTACTTACCAAATTGGTTGGATATCGGGATGCAAATAAGATGGCTACGGCTTTACAGCCTTATTTGAAAAAAAAATAAACCACTTTCAAAATCATAAAAAAAAGGCAAAGAATAGAAATTCTTTGCCTTTTTTATCACTCATTTACTTTTAGTAAATTACTTCACTTCCTTTTCGGGTTTCAAAATTCCAATCACTGCTCCATGAGTAAAATACTTTTTAGCAACAGTCTTTAACTGGTCTATTGTTAAATTATTTACTTTAGCATCATATTGATCAATATCTGATAAATCTTCCCCCATAAATACGGCATCAGAGACTTGATTTAACCAAAATTTGTTTTGCTTTAGAGCTTCTTTCCTTTCCAATAAAAATGCTTCTTTGACCTTGTGTAAATCTTTTTCAGTAGGACCTTCGGTCGCCATTCGCTCCACTTCTTCCAAGGATATTTTATTCAATTTTTCTACATTTTTAGGTGCACATCCGTAACTAATTTCCAGATTATAATCTTTCGTTTTTTCATCCAAATTGGATCTCACTCTTGTTGAATAAATACCTGATTCTTTCTCTCGTAATTTCTCAATCAGCTTTATTCTTAAAATATCACCAATTGCTTTGACGGATAAAGCATCTTTCGGATCACAATCTTTTTTGCCATAATAGACGATTTTCACCATACTTTTTGGCTCACTTCCTTTTTTGAAAATTTGGATATGATCTCCTGTTACTGGCATAGGTCTTTTATCTACAAAATTATCTCGTTTACCATTATCTGGCAAACTCGCAATGTACTGTTCTATCAATGATTTCAATTGATTTTCATCAAAATTACCAACAAAATAAAAATCAAAATCACCTCCATTTGAAAATCTATCTTTAAACAATTTATAAGCCAAATCGTAATCTTGCTTATCATAATCACTTGGGGTAGGAAATCCTGAATATCTAGGATTATCGTTGTATCGGTAACGCCCAAACTTATCCATAAAATAATAGATAGGATTACCCAAAACATTTGACATTAACCCCTTTCGTTTGGTAATATAAGACTTAAAAGCTCCTGAGTCTTTATTAATATCCGTAAAATTCAGATGAATCAATTGAAAAAGTGTTTCTATATCTTTGGGAGTTGATGATCCCTTCATATTTTCTGTCAATCTAGACACATATGGACGAACATTTGCAATTTTGCCCGTCATAAATTTATTTAGATCATTTTTATTCAATCCTGCTACGCCCGCTTCTGTAATACCACGCATTGCCAAACTTACTTTTTCATATTCCGCATCAGAAAGAAGTGATTTCCCCCCTTTACTTTCACAAGCAAAAAGAATTTCATCATTTTTAAAATCTGTTTTCTTTGCATAAACTCTAGCCCCATTGCTCAAGATATATCGAGTAATACCATGACCAAAATCTTCTGTTTTAGTGATACTACCCTTCTTTGGAAGTGTCTTAAACAAAGAAGATTGCACCATTTTATCTTCATATGGCTTGATAGATTGATCTGTTTTGACAGCTTCTAATAATTCAAGGACATCCCCTTCCTTGGTTTTAACATCCTTACCTGTGATAATCACAACACGATTTTCATCTTTCAAATAAGACTTTATCAAATCATTGACTTCTTCCACCTTGATTTTAGGAAGTTCTTTTTTGAAATAATCAAAAGTCCATTCTATCCCTGGCATGGTTTCTCCGTTCAAAAAATTATCGATTAATGGTTGCACCAATTTCTTAGATTCTTGCTTTGTTCTGTCATTATATTGACTTTCCAACCGTGCCAAAACATCCATTTTAGCTCTTTCGAACTCTCCTTTTTGAAATCCAAAACGTTTTACACGTTCATTCTCCCGAACCAAAGCCTTCAAGGCATCAAAAGGATCTCCCGCAGCCATTGCAAAAGATTGAAAGGCGTTCCAATTTTTCACCCAACTTCCACCATAAAAAGTATAACCATATACAAAAGGAGGATTATCCCCATTTTTTAATTCAGCTAAACGATTGTTAATCATTTGCGAAAAAAGGTTTTCTATGACTTCTTTATGAGCACCTTTCAACGATTTATCGGCTTGAGTAGGATGATCATCTTTGTACATCATTCTCAAAGTTGTAAACGTGGTTTCATCATCACTTTCGATTGCCACAAAAGTCTCTTTATGATTTTCCATTCCAAAAATCTCACGCTTACGAGGATTTTTTCGTGCGGGATGACTCCCAAAATGGGATTTAATTTTTGCTTCAAGCATATCCACATCTACATCACCAACAGCTATTACAGCCATCAAACTAGGTCTATACCAATCATTATAAAACCGTTTAATTTTATCAGGAGTGAAATTTTCAAGAATTTCTTTTTTCCCGATTGGCAAACGCTCTGAATATTTTGAATGATAAACTACTTTAGGCAAATACTTTTCCATCAAACGGTTTTCAGCACCTAATCGAGTTCGCAATTCTTCCAACACTACTCCCCTTTCTTTGTTAATTTCATCTTCAGTCAACAATGCATTAAAAGCCCAATCTTCAATGATTTGAAATCCCTTTTCCAATTTTTCAGGATTATCTGTAGGAATTGGCAGGATATAAACCGTTTGATCAAAGCCCGTATATGCATTTAAATGTGCACCAAATTTCACCCCAATACTTTGGAGATAATCTACCAACTCATTTTTTTTGAAATTTTTCGTTCCATTAAAATTCATGTGCTCCATGAAATGAGCCAAGCCCTGTTGGTCATCGTCTTCTAAAATAGAACCCGCATTTACCACTAATCGCAACTCCACTTTCTCCGCAGGTTTGCCATTGTTTCTAATATAATAAGTCATCCCATTACTCAATACCCCCTTTTTGACATTGGGGTCATCAGGCACCATCAAGGCTGTATTTACTTTTTTCTGAATATTTTTAACTGGTGGGGCCTTTTCCACTACTTTTTTAGTTGGATTGCAGGCAAGAATACTGGTTAGCAAAACCAGCATGAGCATTTTTTTGATCATGATTGTTAATTTTTCGTTGTTTAAAAAATAGTTAAATAACAATAAATACAAAATAGATCATATCTATTGTCAAATAGTGTCATCATTAATACGAAAACGTTCGTAAGTAATCTTTATTGTGTTTTTACAATCTATTTTTATTAATTATTTCTAAAACATCCTCTCTGTAATTTTTGCCAATAGGAATATGCCTTGGTTTTCCCTTTTCTTTAATTTCCACCATATTCCCAATAACAGCTGTAATTCTTGGGACTGCCACAATAAAAGACCGATGAATACGCTGAAAAAGATGTTCAGGCAGCTTTTTTTCAAGACTTTTCATCGTTTGCAAAGTGACAATTTTGGGTCTTGACTCCAAATTAATCATAACATAGTCCTTCAAGCCTTCAATAAATAAAATATCATCATACATCACTTTAATCAACTTTTTATCGGCTTTTACAAAGAAAAAGTCTGCATCTTCATTGGTTTCATGATTGCCACCTTGCTCCAATCCCAATTGATTGCTAACCTTATTAATAGCTTTCATGAAACGCTCTAAAGAGATGGGTTTCACTAAGTAATCGACAGCATCCAACTCAAAACCTTCAACGGCATATTTTGGAAAAGCCGTAGTAAAAATCACTTTTGGCTTCTTGTCCAAAGTTTTTAGAAATTCAATGCCTGACATTTGCGGCATTTGAATATCTAACAGCATTAAATCGACATTTTCCTTAGAAAGGACAGAATTAGCTTCAAAAACATTACTACAAGTTCCCACCAATTTTAAATTTGGAATTTTCTTTACATGCTCAATTAATACATCTTGTGCCAAAGGCTCATCATCAACAATGATTACGTTTATCATAATATTAAATTTTTCTTGTTTGTAAATTTCATCTTCTAGTGTCTCGAGTTATTTCAATTCTATATCGAGATTGACAGCATAAGTTGTCGGAGATTCTTCGATATTCAATTCATATTTTTCAGGATAAATTAATTCCAATCGTCTTTTAACATTAACCAACCCAATTCCACCACTTTTAGGATGAAGTTGTTTAGGTTTATGAACAGGTTTACTATTTTTTATATAAAAATTGACTGTATGATCAAAAACAATCACTTTTATATCAATATATCCTTGATTTAAATGATGATTTAGACCATGTTTAAAACAATTTTCAATAAATGGAATAAACAAAAGTGGTGCAATCAACTGGTCTTCCACTTCCCCTTCAATTTCCATATTAATATTCACTTTTTTTCCTTGTCGTAAGCGTTCCAAATCAATGTAATTTTTCATATAATTGAGTTCCTTACTCAACGGAACTTGCCGCTCATTGCATTCATACAACATATATCGCATCATTTCTGACAATTTTAATACAATTTCAGGTGCATCGTCAGATTTTTTCAAAGTATGAGCATACAAACTATTCAATGTATTGAACAAAAAATGTGGATTGATTTGAGATTTTAAAAAATTCAACTCAGATTGCATATTTCTAGTTTCCAATATCTTTTTTTCCTTTTGATGTTTCCACCAATCCATAATAATACTCCAAAAAGTGGATGCAAAAGCAAAAAATAAAGTAGATTTAAAAAACAATGCACGTTGTTTCAATAATTCCTGCTGGTGTTGGGGGAAATTTTCAAATCTAAAGTAAAATACAACAACCTTAATCGGTGTAATCAGCAGTACCGCAAAAATCAACAACACAAAATAGGTTATCGTTTTTTTCTTTGATAAAAATCTGGGAATTAAAACCCAAAGATTGAAATAAATAATACTTGCGTAAAAAATAACATTGATAAGTTCATTAATAAATGTAAATTTCACTCCCCAACGAAACTCTTCTTGCATCATTAAGATAGTTAAAAAAATAACTAAAAAAACGATATTTAATACCAATCTCTTGCTAAAAAAATTAGCAATATCTGTCAATCGATTGTATATGGTAGTCTTAAATTGCAATTAAAAAATTTAGTTTGATGCTTAACTCTATTCAAAGAAACACATTTTATTTCAATAGACCCACAAAATTCGATATATTCTAGCAATTAGTCGATTAACGATTCTCTATCTGCCTTTTTTAGTTTAGAAACGACCAAATCATAAGAATGAGTAATCAATTCCTTCAGTAGGTCATCACTCAAACCTGTTTCAAAAGATACTGTATTACAATGTTTTTTATTCATATGAAAGCCAGGAATAATATCGTTTTCATATTCATCTCTTAACTCAATCGCCCTTTCTGGATCGCATTTTAGATTCATGGTAAACAAATCGTTTTCCAACCCCATCAAACCAAACATTTTTCCTTTTACTTTAAAAACCAATGTGGATTCACCAAAAGGAAAAGATTCGGTAACACCTTTTTTAGATAGGCAATATATTCTCGCTTGTTCAATATTCATTTGTACATCAAATTTTAAAGATACTCATCAAAATGATATTCTGTAAATCCACTTTCCTTAAAGGATTCAAAGGCTGGATGCATTCTCAAAAATGCCAACATATCGTGGCTCAATATCAATTCATGATCAGGAAAATTGTATTCTACTGCCTTTTTTAAGTAAAAAAAGCCTGCGTCTGCGTCTTCCAAATTGGAGTATGCACAAGCCATATGGAAATATATCGTTGGATCATCCTTGTCTATGTCTGCCGCCTTTTCAAAATGCTCCAAAGCCTTTTCCATATCATAATCCAACAAATATTTTAGCCCTTTTATTTTAGATTTATTTATAGGTTTTGATCCCAATTTAAGACGAATATCCTCATGAAGAAGTATTCCATTTCTTTTCAAATCAATATAGCATTGTAAATCTTTACCAGCTTTTGATGTCAAAACATATCTGACCGATTCTCCATCTTCCATAACGGTAAAATGATGATGAACACCTAAAATACTTGACTTTTTGGATACTTCAATTCCATTAGCAATCACTGTTTCCACTCCCAACAAGTTATTGTGAAATTCGATAATTGTTCGCTCTGTTTTTAATTTCAAATATTGCATACGAATATTCATTAATTTACTCAAATATAAGTAGATTTCAATAATTCCATACAATTTTATAGATAAAAGTCATTCAAAACTAGACGTACTTCGCCTAATCGGTTGGAGTTTTTATACGCGAAACAACTTGGTTTACAAGTCATTCTCCTTCAAATTATTTCTTATTCGAGGGGAAATGTAGGCGGAGCAGGTTATGTTGTGGCATTTTATAC
>CAZOHX010000152.1:0-6458 GCA_964579315.1 uncultured Saprospiraceae bacterium | reverse complement strand
AGTTTTAGAATGAAAGAAAATGCGGAGGCTTTGGCTAAAAAATTAAGAAAGCGTGGTTATACCAATGCAGAAGTAGTCATTTTTGATTATTCTGAGTATTATTCTGTTGTGGCTGGACGATCCAATTCTCAATCTACTGCTACCAGTTTGAAAAATGATTTAAATAGTGATGGTATTGAGTCTTATGTTCATAAAATGAGAAGTAAGTATTTTAAATAAGTCTATTTATTTTAATTTTTTATTTCTATTGCTTCATTGCTCAACTAATAATTGGTTGTATGAGATTGCTATGAAATTTTTTTTCTCATTTAAAGAAAAATGGTTCTCTGATAAATTTTGTGCTTCCACAGGATTTGTTATAAAACAATAAAATTGAAAGATATATATGGCAAAAAAGAAATATTATGTAGTGTGGGAAGGTGTGAATCCTGGGATCTATGAGACTTGGGCGGAATGCTTAGAGCAAACGAAGGGATACCCAAATGCCAAATATAAATCTTTTAAGAATAAAGAAGATGCCCAAAATGCCTATCATAGTGCTTTTACAGATCATATAGGTATCGATAAAAAGCCAGTAATGGAAACGCTTTCAGATGATTTGCGAAAGGAAATAGTAACAGATAGCATCAGTGTGGACGCTGCATGTAGTGGAAATCCTGGAATTATGGAGTATCAAGGCGTAGATACTATGACGAAATTTCAATTTTTTCATAAAAAATTTCCATTAGGTACAAATAATATTGGGGAATTTTTGGCTTTAGTACATGGATTAGCCTATTTACAAAAACAGGGAAAGGACACTGCTATTTATACAGATTCCAAGATTGCAATGGGCTGGATAAAAGCCAAGAAATGTCGTTCCAAATTAAAGAAAACACCAAAAACAAAGGCACTTTGGGATGTCATTGCTCGTGCAGAAATGTGGCTAAACAATAATCATTTCATGAATCCAATATTGAAATGGGAAACCAAGAAATGGGGTGAAATACCTGCAGATTTTGGACGGAAATAATAATGGATAGCTGAAAATACACCAATATTATCTATATTTGCATCTTAAAATTACTAAGATGATATTAGTTGATACACATACCCATTTATATTCAGAGCAATTTGCAGAAGACCGATCAAAAATGATTAAGAGAGCGATAGCTTCAAATGTTGAAAAAATGTATCTGCCAAATGTAGATATGAGCAGTATTGAAGGTATGTTGGCAGTTGAAAAAGAATTTCCAGAAAATTGTTTTGCCATGATGGGCTTGCATCCCACATCTGTAAAAGCAGATTATAAAAGTCAGTTGAAGGAGATGGAACAATGGCTTGAGCGACGAGATTTTGTAGCCATTGGAGAAATTGGAATAGATTTATATTGGGATAAAACCTTTAAAGAAGCACAAATTGATGCTTTTAAAATACAAATAGAGTGGGCAAAAGAAAAAGACATTCCATTTGTGATACATGCTCGTGATGCGACAGCGGAAGTGATTGAAGTTCTAAAAGAGACCCACCATGATAAAATGCGTGGAATATTTCACTGTTTTGGAGGAAGTACAGAAGAAGCACATCAAATCATTGAATTGGGATTTTATTTAGGAATTGGAGGTATTGTGACATTTAAAAATTCAAAATTGGGAGAAACTTTAGAACAAGTTGATTTAAAGCATATTGTTTTAGAAACAGATGCCCCTTATTTGACCCCAATGCCTTATCGTGGAAAACGAAATGAGAGTTCATATATCAATTTTGTAGCTGAAAAATTGACAGAAGTAAAAAAATGCAGTTTGAAAGAAATTGCTAAAATTACCACCGAAAATGCATTGAATTTGTTTGAAAAACGAGAAAAAATGTAAAATTTTGGTCATAATTCAATTTAAATTTTGTTTTTTGAACTCTATTTACAATATTTGTGGATAATATTTTGAAACAGGGGATTTTTAGTCTCAAGTTTTGATAGAGATAATTTTGTCAGGAGAGGTGCTCGAGTGGCTGAAGAGGCTCGCTTGGAAAGCGTGTAAACCCCAAAAGGGTTTCGCGGGTTCGAATCCCGCTCTCTCCGCAGTAATTTGAAGAATATTTAATTTTTTTTTACTTATTTTGCCATATATTAATTTGTTTTTTATAATTTTGGCATTATTAGGTTTTTAAAACTTAGTATTATTTGATTTTTTATTAATTAATTTTTGTTTATATTTTTTATTAAAACAATTGTAAAACCAATTCACTTATGCGAAAAATTTTAGCACTTATACTCGTTTTGGGTTTGACTATTTTCTCAAATGTAGGAAATACTAATGCGGTGTTTGCACAGGCTGCAAAAACGGAGGTAACTTCAGGCGCGGATAAAACTGGGTTTCAAGTATTGAAAGAAAAATTTATTGAAGGAGACTGGAAATTTATGAGTCTTGTATTGATTTGTTTAATTTTAGGATTAGCTTTCTGTATAGAAAGAGTAATTACCTTAAATATAGCAACTACAAACACAGACAAGTTATTGAACAGTATTGATGATCGTTTGCAAACAGGCGATATGGACGGTGCTTTAGAAGTCTGTAAGTCAACTCCTGGACCAACAGCCAGCATTCTTTACGAAGCATTGAAAAATGCCCCTAAAGGACCTGAAGCCGTTGAAAAAGCCATTGTTTCTTATGGTTCTGTACAAATGGGGCTATTAGAGAAGGGATTAGTATGGATTTCCTTATTTATTGCGATTGCACCGATGCTTGGATTTATGGGTACGGTAATCGGAATGATTCAGGCATTTGATAAGATTCAAGCAGTAGGAGATATTTCTCCAACAGTTGTTGCGGGTGGTATCAAGGTCGCCTTATTGACAACAGTATTTGGACTTGTCGTAGCGATTATTCTTCAGATATTTTATAATTATATCGTTAACAAAATCGATTCTATTGTAAACAGAATGGAAGATGCTTCTATTGGAATCGTTGATATAATGTCTAGAAATAATATCTTTAAATAAACTTAAACAAATTGAAATATGTATCAATTTTTAAATAAACATGGTCAAACTTTAGCATTTGGTTTTGGTTTGCTCATTTCTCTGTTGTTTTTGGTTTTTGCATTTAGCGGCTTAGATGATTTTAACAGTTTGTCAGAAGAAAATCAAGGACAAACTACTATTTTCAATTTTGGTCTTAAAGCTGGACTATGGTTGACTGCATTGTGTGCACTTTTATTGGTCGGATTTGGATTATATCAAATTTTTACCAATTTAAAAAGTTCTATGAAAGGTTTACTCGCTTTTGCACTAGTAGCTGTTATCTTTTTAATAACTTGGAAAACTTCAGATGCAACCATAACTCCTGATATTGCGAAAGCTGCCAAGGAGTTTAATGTGACTGGAGGACAAGTACAATTTATAAGTGGTGCCTTAAAAACAGGTTTACTTATGTCGGTGGCTGCATTGGGATTATTATTCCTAGCAGAAGTTCGTAATTTCTTTAAATAAATCAATTATGGCAAAAAAGAGCACAAGAGATAGACTTTCGAATGAAGTCAATGCAGGATCAATGGCAGATATTGCTTTTCTTTTGCTGATTTTCTTCCTTGTTACAACGACAATTGATGTAGATAAGGGGATTTTGGTAAAATTACCGCCATGGTCAGATGAAGAGCCTGATATTACAAAGTTGAAAAAACGTAATGTTTATTCTGTACTTGTAAATAAAGATAATCAGCTTTTAGTGAGAGGGGAATTTGCAGATATTTCAGAATTGAAAGAAAATGCAATTGAATTTATCTCCAATCCTAATCATCGAGAAGATTTGGCAGAAAAGCCAAGTAGAGCCATCATTTCTATTAAAAATGATAGGGGTACTAAATTTGGTACATATCTATCTGTCTATAATGAATTGAAGGCGGCATACAACCAACTTTGGGATGATGAGTCACAAAAATTATTTGGTGTGCCCTATTCTGATGATATGCCAAGAGCACAGAAGAAAAAGATTAAAGAAAGAATTCCTTTTGTATTGTCTGAGGCTGAGCCTACGGCGTTTGGGGAGGAATAATTTTGTTTTATAATTTATAACATAAACTTTATGTCTAAATTTAGTAAAGGAAAAGGAAAGGAAAGTCCTGAAATATCAACGGCTTCTTTACCTGATATTATTTTCATGTTGTTGTTCTTTTTTATGGTGACGACGGTTATGCGACAAGGGGAGTTGAAAGTGGATGTAAAGGTTCCCGAAGCTACGGAGTTGACAAAACTTCAGCAAAAGTCTTTGGTGAATTATATCTATATTGGAAAACCAACCAAAGCATACCAAGAGTTGTATGGTACTTCTCCCAGAATTCAGTTGAATGATAAATTTGCAAATATGAAGTCTTTGGAGGCAGAAATAAAATTGTTCTTGGAAGCTCATAAAACAAAAGTGCCAGAAAACCAACGTAACCGAATTACGTCTTCTATTCGAGGGGACAAAAACGTTACAATGGGAATTATGCAAGATGTGAAAACAGCTTTGCGTAAGGCAGGACAGTTGAGAGTTAACTATTCTTCTAGAAAGCGAGTGGCAGCATTGAATTAAAATGGTTAAAAAATATATTTTAAAAAAGCACTTTGATTTACTCAAAGTGCTTTTTTTTGATTTCTATAATCTGAATCCATAGTTATAGATTGATGGGAAAGATAGTAGCCATCTAGCCACCCACTATTATGTTAACCTTCTTACTTACTTAAAAACGCCAATTAATTAGTAGAATAATTATCAGACATTTAATCCTCCACAAACACTTAGCGTTTGCCCAGATACATAACTGGACATATCAGATGCAAGGAAAAGACATACGTTAGCTACTTCTTCGGTCATACCTAATCTTTTCATAGGAATACTTGCTAAAAAAGCTGCTTTGGTTTTGTCATCCAATTCATGTGTCATATCCGTTTCAATAAATCCAGGAGCTACGGCATTACACCTAATATTACGAGAGCCAATTTCTTTAGCAATAGATTTTGTGAAGCCAATGGCTCCAGCCTTTGAAGCGGCATAGTTGGCTTGACCAGCATTTCCGAAAACCCCTACAACAGAACTGATATTGATAATAGAACCCCATCGTTTTTTCATCATAGGACGCACAACCTGTTTGGTGAGATTGAAAATAGATTTTAGATTTATATCAATCACTCTATCCCATTGATCTTCAGACATTCTCATCAACAAATTATCTTGGGTGATGCCCGCATTGTTTACTAAAATATCAATACTTCCGAAATCTTCTAAAACATTTTTTACTAATGATTCTGCTTGTTCATAAGAACTAGCATCGGATTTATAAGCTTTTGCTTTGATTCCTAAATCATTGAGTTCTTTTTCTATCTTTTTAGCACTTTCTTCGGAAGATAAGTAGGTAAATGCGATATTGGCTCCTTCGGAAGCGAATTTTCTAACAATTCCAGTTCCAATGCCTCTTGATCCGCCCGTAACGAGAGCTGTTTTCCCTTCTAATAATTTCATGATTACATGTTTTGATTATCAATTAATACTGCGAATTTAAATAATAAAATCATATAGGAAGAAAGAAATTTAAAATGTTTCAGGGAATATTTTATTTACATAATAAATTATGAATATTTAGAAATGGGAAGATAGGGGAATGGAGACAATATTTGCGTCCTAAAGTTGAGACGTATTTATTTATAATTTATAAAATTTAGAATTATGAAATTATCTATTCAAATATTAGCAATATTATTGTTCATTCCTTTTTTAAGTCATGCAAATTATTCGGAGATTCGGGAGGTAGAAAATTTTACTAAAATTGATTTTGAAGGCTATGGGGAATTGGTTTTGATTTCAGGAACAGCACCTTCTGTAGAACTTGAAACGGATGGTCATCGAAGAAGTTTAAGGCATATTTATACGAAAGTAAAAAATGAAACTTTGTATATTGATCAAGAAGTGCATCGGTCATATAATTGGTTTGATTTTCGTAAAAGTGACATATTTGTCACCATATATGTGACCTATGTGGAGTTGGAGTCGGTTGATTTAGAAGGTAAAATAAACGTAATTTCAGATAAAGTTATCCAAGCTAATAGATTTGAAATGGATTTAGAAGGATATATTACTGGAGATTTGGAGTTTGATACAAATGAGTTGATAATTGATTCTGAAGGCTTTACTCATTTGGATATATTCGGAAAGACAAATCTTTTTGATGTAGATCATGAGGGAATAGGAAGAATAGATGCTTTAGATTTGGAAAGTAGTAGTTGTGTTGCAAGTGTAGAAGGTCGTGCAAGTATTTATGTAAATGCTACGGATGAGTTAGAAGCGGATAGCAATGGGTTTTCAAAAATCATGTATCGAGGCCGACCCGAGAGAATAGATTTTGATCGATCGGCCTTTTCTAAAATTAGACGATATTGATTTGGTTTCTAACAGCTTTGATGCATACTCTAATGAATTGAGTGCGTGACCAATAGTGGAAAATACGAC
>CAZOHX010000151.1:0-6470 GCA_964579315.1 uncultured Saprospiraceae bacterium | reverse complement strand
AACGAAATAAATTACGAATTGGAGATGTTGTAGAAATAGAAGATTTTAAGATTGTGATTGTTTAGAGTTTCTGTCAAAGTCTTTCCTTTGATCTGTTGTCCAAATGAGAATTGACTACCAAATAATGAAAATAGAAAAATTAAAAAGTATAATTTTATGTTCACAACTACTAGGCTTTTCTTTTATTTGAAAATTTAATGAAAATTTATATAGTGGTTGGATGGAAACTCACAAATTTTATAAAATGAATTAATTTTGATGAGTTTCCGTCCAGACACTATATAGATTAAATCCTTAATTATATCAGTAAATTTACACCATTTTCTTAAAAAAACAAAAAAATATAAAATTGCTTGTTTTGTAGCAAAATAATAAATTTAAACCTACGTGCTACACCGCCATAAATCGTTTCCCTGGCAAAGGTTTTACCAATCCCTTAAATTCCAAGGTTAATAGTAAGGATGCCATATTACTTGGGGTAGATTTCATTTGAAAAGTTAATTGGTCAATACCAATACTTTCATTTTTTTTTAGGCAATCCATTAAGGCCTTTTCGTTGTCGTCCAATTCAATAAATAGTTCAGTTTGACGGTTTTGTTTATCGGCTTCATCCCATCTCATAATATAGCCAATATCTTTTGCACTTTCAAGTAAAGCTGCTTGGTGCGATTTGATAAGTAAATTGCATCCTTTCGAAGTTTTATCACCAATTCTTCCTGGAATAGCAAATACATCCTTGTTGTAATTATTGCCATATTTAGCAGTAATAATAGAGCCCCCTTTATTAGCGGTTTCTACCACAATAATGGCATCACTTAGACCCGCAATGATTCTATTTCTCATGGGAAAGTGCATTTTTTCAGGATCAGCAAGAAACCCATGCTCTGTTAAAATTCCACCATTTTCAATCATTTTGTCGGCTAAAGAACGGTGTTGGGGAGGGTAGATTTGATTTAATCCATGCCCGAGTACGCCGATGGTAGGAATTCCTGAATTTACACTTGTTTTATGAGCCACCCCATCTACCCCATGAGCTAGACCACTAATGATAAATGGATTATAAATAGCTAAGTCTTTGACCAATTGTTCAGTAATAATTTCTCCATTAGGAGAAACCTTTCGAGTACCAACAATACCGACATTCCTATAATGATTTAAATCTGCATTTCCTTTGAAATATAAAATGATAGGAGCATCGTGGAAAGGAGAGAGTCTTTTGGGATAATTGTCATCTAAAAAATAAAAAACATCAATTTTGTGTTTAATAATATGTTTTAGTTCTTTTTCTGCATCTTTTAAAGCATTGCCATGCAAAATATATTTGGCGTTTGTAGGTCCAATACCAGGTATCTTCAATAATTGTTTTTTCGGAGTATTAAAAATTTCTTCAGCACCCCCGCAGTAGCTTATCACTGTTTTACCGCTGACAGCACCGATATTTGGAATTTTTGTAACCGCAATTTTGTAAAGCAAGGAATTATCCATTATCTTTAGTATTTAAGATGAATTTATAGTAATTATCCTTTGAAAACCAAGTAGAAATTAGAAAACAAGGTTTAAAGGAATACATAACGACAGAAGTCATTAAAAAACAAACAAACAGTAATAAAAATTGGTTAGCAGTACGAAATGAGCTGCAAGTTAATACAATTTGTATTAAATAAAAAATAATGGCTAAAAAAAGTATTAAAAAAAAGAAAACTCGGGCAAAAAAGTCAGAAAAACCAAAATCTGTTGTACCAAGAGGTGAGGTTTTGATGATTCTTGTATTATTTATGTCATTTGTATTAATTGCTGTTTCAAAATGTAACATAAAGAAAAAGGAAATGAATAATGTTGAAAAATCAATTCCAAAGATTGCTCTCAAAGATACTGTTACGTTAATTGAAGCAGATCATATCAAAAACATAGATACATCAAAAGTAATTATTTCATCTCCATCTATTTCATCTCAACCGATTGGATATAGTAAATTATTTGTGACGATTGATAGTTTAAAATTGAGGAAAGCTCCAAATTTAGATAGTATTGTTCTTCAGCGCCTTGTGTTGTATGATGAGGTATTATTTCTTGATGAGACAACAGACTTTACTCAAGAAATCACTTTAAATGGTATATTACATAACGAGCCATGGATAAAAATAAGAACAAAAAAAGGAACTGTAGGCTGGTCATATGGAGCAGGATTGAGCTATTATAGGATAAAAAATAAAAAATAGTTGTAAAAGATTTTGTTTTTTGTGTTACTTTTTACATATTTGGGGGTCAATATGACGTAATTATTTTATAAACGAACTAAAACGAAAAACGATGTTAAAAGAATTTAAAGATTTTATCATGACAGGTAATGTCATAGATTTTGCAGTCGCTGTAATTATGGCAGGTGCATTGGGTGCAGTTATTAATTCCTTTGTGGCAAAAGTAGCAATGCCAGTTGTAGGTCATTTTGCAGGAGGAGCTGATTTTTCTGACTTAAAAGTTGTACTAGATGAAGCAACTGTAGATGCAGCAGGAAAAGTTACGAAAGCAGAAAATGCAATTATGTATGGTGAGTGGATCAATACAATTATCAATTTGTTGATTGTAGGATTTGTTATGTTTTTAATTGTAAAAGCATATAACAAAACTAAGAAGCCGCCTGTAGAAGAAGCTCCAGCAGGACCTCCAGAAGATATCGTATTATTGACAGAAATTAGAGACGCATTGAAAAGATAGTCACTAGTCAATAATTCTTACTTAAAGAAAAAGGAGTATCAATGATAAATTGATACTCCTTTCTTTATTGAAAATATTTATTAATTCAAGATAAGCATTTTATTTTAATACTTATTTCTATAAAAGACCCTTCCTACCAAAAGTTAGAAAGTTGAGTCAATTAAACTTGTACCTATAATAACTCAACTGCGCAGGACTCAACTAGTTGTGGCTTATTCGCGTAATTTACGTCTTAAAATTTTACCTACATTGGATTTAGGTAATTCCTTTATAAATTCAACTTGCTTAGGCACCTTATATCCCGTTAAATTTTGTCGGCAATAGTCGATAAGTTCTTTTTCATTTAGTGATTTATCTTTTTTGACTACAAATATTTTAACCATTTCGCCAGATTTTTCACTTGGAACACCTATTGCGGCGACTTCAAGGACTTTCGGATGAGCCGCAACAACATCTTCTATTTCATTAGGAAAAACATTAAAGCCAGATACCAAAATCATGTCTTTTAATCGATCTACCACTTTAAAGAAACCATCTTCACACATAATGCCAATATCTCCAGTTTTTAGCCATCCACCATCAATTATAGTTTCAGTAGTAGCTTCGGGTCTATTGTGATAACCTTTCATAACTTGTGGTCCTTTTACTTGAATTTCTCCCCTTTCACCAATCGGAGCAATGGTTCCATCCTCCATCATAATTCGTACATCCGTTGAAGGGACAGGAAGACCAATGCATCCTAATCGAGCTCCATTACCAAGAGGATTGACGGTCACAACGGGTGATGCTTCCGTCATGCCATAACCTTCGGTAAGTTGTACACCTGTGATTTTTTGCCATTGTTCTGCAATAGCGACTTGTACTGCGGCACCCCCACCAATTACAATTTTAAGATTGGAGAAGTCAAGTTTTTGAAAATCTTTATTATGAAGAAGAGCATTAAATAATGTATTTACTCCTGTTGTTAAATTTACTTTGTATTTATCAAAAGTTTTGACCAATTTGGGAATATCCCTTGGATTAGTAACCAATATATTATGTGCCCCGTTACTCATTAGAGCCAAACAGTTTACAGAAAATGCAAAAATATGATATAAAGGTAATGGACAAAGTGCAACATCACCTTGACCACTAGTCCAAGGTCCCATCCAAGAGCTAATTTGAAGCATATTGGCAATCAAATTTTTATTGGTAAGCATGGCTCCTTTAGATACACCTGTAGTTCCTCCAGTATATTGAAGTAAAATAACATCATCAGGATTACTATCAAAAGTTGCAGGGGAGAAATTTTTGCCAGCTTTTAAAGCTTGTTTGAAAGTAACAACATTAGGGAGATTATATTTTGGTACCATTTTTTTGAATTTTCGGATAACAAAATCAACAAAAGGACCTTTAAGACCTCCAAGCATCTCTCCAATGCTAGTTAAAATAATGGTTTTAATATGAGTTTTTGGAAGAATACTTTCCAAATTTTTAGCAAAATTTTCAGCAATGATAATTGCTTTAGCACCAGAGTCATTAAATTGGTGGAGCATTTCTCTTGGAGTGTATAGCGGATTAGTATTGACAATTACCAATCCAGCTTTCAATGCACCAAAAAGAGCAATTGGATATTGAATTAAGTTTGGCATCATCAAAGCGATTTTGTCTCCAGGTTCTAGTCCTCTAGAATTGAGATAAGCACCGAATTGAGTAGAATATTTATCCAATTCTGTAAAATTTATCGTTTTTCCCATACACGTAAAAGCGGGCTCTGAGCTATATTTTTTAAATACTTCAACGGTCATTTCTAAAACACTAGAATATTTATCGGCATCAATATTAGCAGGAACACCGCTTGGGTAAATTTTTAACCATGGTCTGTCATCAGTCATAAATAGTTGGTTTATGTAGTTAAATTGAAACGAAAAGATAATCTAAAGAAAACAATTTTAAATTTGGGAATTACCTTTCCATATATTATTTAAATTATACTATGCTTTGACAAATTTTGTTTTCCTAAACACTGGAATTGTCAAAGAATCAATTACAAAATACATGCTAAAATTAAGCAAAATTTTTAAGTTTCACTAAGATAATTAAATAAAAGATGTTCAATTAGTTTTGAACAAATTATTTGAATACAAAAAATATTTATTTTTATAAAAATAAGGTAGAAAAAAGTTTTATATTAAATAAAAATAATGTACCTTTGCACCCCTTAAAATAATATTTTTGTTAATCACTGCTCTTAGGGAGCATACAAATCTAATTCGTTTATATGCAAAATAACGAAGAAAACGTTGAAAAACTAGCAGAAGAGACTGCATCCGTACAAGAACCACAAGTTCAAGTAGCTCATGATGATTATGACTGGGACGCCTCTGACAAAACTGTTTTACCTTATTCTGAAGAAGAAATTGCTAAGTATCTAGCAGAATATGAAAACACATTTACTTTTCTAAAAGAAAATGAAATTGTAAAAGCTAAGGTTTCACACATTACAGATAATGATGTAGTATTAGATGTAAATTATAAATCTGATGGGTTATTACCCTTGTCAGAATTTAGAGATATACCAGATTTAAAATCTGGCGATATGGTTGATGTCTATGTAGAAAATCAAGAAGACGAAAGAGGTCAGTTAGTATTATCTAGAAGAAAGGCGAAATTATTACGTGCTTGGGAAGCAATCGTTGATTCATTTGAAAATGGAACAATTATTCAAGGTACAGTAGTAAGTAAGACAAAGGGTGGGTTGATTGTAGATGCAGGAGGATTAGAAACTTTCTTACCAGGTTCTCAAATTGATATCAAGCCTATTATTGATTATGATTCATATGTTGGTAAAACAATGGAATTTAAAGTGGTCAAAATCAATGAAAAGATTAAGAATGCAGTTGTATCACACAAAGCACTTATTGAAAGTGATTTGGCAGAGCAAAGAGAAACAATCATAGCATCTTTAGAAAAAGGACAAGTATTAGAAGGTATTGTTAAAAATATTACGGATTTTGGTGCATTCTTAGATTTAGGAGGTGTTGATGGTTTATTATATATCACAGATATTTCATGGGGTAGAATTAATCATCCAAATGAAGTATTGGAGTTGAATCAGAAAATAAGTGTAGTAGTACTTGAATTTAACGAAGATAAGAAGAGAATTTCACTTGGATTGAAGCAATTACAACCACATCCATGGGAAGTATTAGATGCAGATATTAAAGAAGGATCATCTGTTAAAGGAAAGATTGTGAATATTGAAGATTATGGTGCATTTTTAGAAGTGTTGCCAGGTGTAGAAGGTTTGATTCACGTTTCTGAAGTAAGTTGGAGTAACCAACCTATCAATGCTAGAAATTTCTTTAAGTTAGGACAAGAGTTTGAAACTAAGGTTGTGACAATAGACAGAGAGACAAGAAAAATGTCTTTAAGCTTAAAGCAATTGACACAAGATCCATGGGGCGAAGTGGAGCAAAAATATGCTCAAGGAACTAAGCATACTGGAGTTGTTAAGAATTTGACACCATATGGAGTATTTTTAGAATTTGAAGAAGGTATAGGAGGAATGGTACACATTTCAGATTTATCATGGACTAAACGGTTTTCTCATCCATCTGATTATACAAAGATCGGAGAAGATATGGATGTAATCATTTTAGATATTGATAAAGAAACTAGAAAGCTTTCTTTAGGTCATAAGCAAGTAGAAGAAAATCCTTGGGATACTTTTGAGAATATTTTTCCAGAAGGTTCTTATCATGAAGCTACGATCA
>CAZOHX010000150.1:0-6476 GCA_964579315.1 uncultured Saprospiraceae bacterium | reverse complement strand
AAAAAAAATCCGTACTTTTGCCCCAAAATATATAAATATGAAACTCACCATTGGTTTTTCACCATGCCCTAATGACACATTTATATTTGATGCCATGATTCACGGTAAAATTGATACCGAAGGTCTGAGTTTCGATGTGGTCATGGGTGATGTAGAAGAATTGAACAATAAAGCATTTGGTCACAATTTAGATATTACAAAGCTTAGTTTTAATGCTTTTACAAAACTTGCCAACGATTATGCCTTACTTCATGCAGGCTCAGCCTTAGGATTTGGAGCAGGTCCTTTATTAATAGGTCGAAAAAAATGGGATATTTCAGACATCGCATCAGCCAAAATCGCAATTCCAGGTAAAAACACAACAGCAAATATGTTGCTCTCGTTAGCGTTTCCAAAAGCAAAAAACAAGATTGAAATGCTATTTTCAGATATCGAACAAGCGGTTATGGATGAAAAAGTTGATTTGGGATTAATTATTCACGAAAATAGATTCACTTACATGGATAAAGGACTTATAAAAACGATAGATCTAGGAGAATGGTGGGAAAATGAAACCCAGTTGCCCATTCCTTTGGGTGGGATTGTAATTAAAAAGTCGATTCCAAAAGAAATTCAAGAAAAAGTTAATCGTGTATTACGAAAATCAGTTGAGTACGCCTTTAAAAATCCAGATGGTACTCAAAAATTTGTAATCGCCCATGCTCAAGAGATGAATGCCGAAGTTATGTACCAACATATTGATTTATATGTCAATGACTATTCCGTTGAATTAGGCATTTTAGGAAAAAAAGCAGTCACGCACTTATTTGAACTTGCCTACAAAAGCAATTGGATTACAGAAATACCTGATGAGATTTTTGTCTGAAATCAGAAATTAACAATCCATAAGTCTCACTATCTAAAAAGGTTCCATGATAACAATAATTTTCTCTAAAATATCCCTCCTTTTGAAATCCTATTTTTAATAGCAATTTTCTAGAATTATTGTTTTCGGGATTAATATTCGCTACAAAACTATGGATTCCTAGCTTAGTAAAACCAAAATCAATCAATGTAGTCAGTGTTTCCGTCATATATCCTTGTCCCCAAAAACGGGGTTTCATCGTATAGCCGATTTCTGCTCGAACATTCTTTCTATCAATTCGCCAAAATGAAAAATCACCAACAAACGCTTGGGTCTTTTTATCCATAATCACCCAAAATAATCCTTCTTTCTTGCGATAGGTTTCCATCCCATTCTCAATAAATGTTTTTGCATCTTGGATATTATTGTGAAAATCTGCATCCATATATTTCATTACTGCATCATTGGATCGGATAGCATATATTTCTTCCGAATCTTCCAAAGCGAATTTTCTGAAAATCAATCTCTGACTTTCAATCTCTGGGAATGCATCAAAATATAAATCATCTATCATTTTATAATTTTTTCACTACTAAATCAAAAAAATATTCAATAATTTTTGTTTTTAAATAAATTTATACTATCTTTACAACTGAATTAATTAAATAATGCTACGAGATTATCTCATTTGTTTGGGATAATCTCTTTTTTTATGCCTTTTTTGTTTTATCTTTTTCTTAAAAATCATTCAAAATTAAGTTAATAATTAACAATTAATCATTAACAATTAACAATTAATAACTATCTTCGTTATATGGATTTCACAGGAAGAGTTATTCTCGAAAACGAAAAATTTCTTTTAACCATTGAAAGGTTATGTTATCAGTTGATTGAAAACTATGATAATTTCAAGGACACTTGTATTATTGGCATTCAGTCTGGTGGAGTCTATGTAGCAGAGCGATTATTAGAAAAATTAGATGAAATCGAGCCAAGTCTAACGATTGACTTTGGCAAGTTGGATATTACTTTCTTTAGAGATGATTTTAGAACACGAAAAAAGCCAATAACTGCCTACGAAACCCATTTGGATTTTCCTATTGATGACAAAAATGTAATTTTAGTAGATGATGTGCTTTATACAGGTCGCACCATCTCCGCCGCTCTATCTGGCATACAAAATTATGGTCGTCCGAAAAAAATTGAACTGTTAACTTTTGTTGATAGGAGATTTAATAGACATTTGCCTATCAAACCCGATTATACAGGAATTGTAATCGATGCATTGGATGAAGCATTCGTAAAAGTAGATTGGCATAAATATCACGGTCAAGATAGAATTTTATTATTTGGAAATAAGTAGCGAGCATGTCACTGGAATATAATCAATTAAGTACCAAACATTTATTAGGAATTCAATCTATCTCTTCAGATGATATTCAACTTATTTTTAGAACGGCTGACAATTTTAAAAAAGTAATTAATAGCCCCATCAAAAAGGTGCCATCCCTTAGAGATATTACGATTGCAAATCTATTTTTTGAAAACTCAACTCGTACACGTATTTCATTTGAATTGGCAGAAAAACGGCTTTCCGCAGATACCATCAATTTCTCTGCGGCATCGTCCTCTGTTAAAAAAGGGGAATCACTATTGGATACAGTCAATAACATACTCTCCATGAAAGTAGATATGGTCGTCATGCGTCATCCCGCACCTGGTGCTCATCAGTTTTTGGCTCAACACATTGATGCCAATATCATTAATGCTGGAGATGGCACTCATGAACATCCCACACAAGCTCTGTTGGATGCTTTTTCCATGAGAGAACAATTGGGTGATTTGAAAGGTAAAAAGATTGTCATTATTGGAGACGTTCTACACTCAAGAGTAGCATTGAGTAATATTTTTTGTTTGCAAAAATTAGGAGCAACCGTAGCTGTTTGTGGGCCTCCTACTCTACTCCCTAAACATATTGACCAACTCGGTGTACAGAAATTTTATGATATTCAAAAAGCCTTAGAATGGTGTGATGTTGCCAATATTTTAAGAATTCAGTTGGAACGACAAGATGTAAAATTTATTCCTTCCTTACGAGAATACAGCCTTTATTATGGTGTAAACAAAGAAAGATTGGAAAAACTGGATAAAGAAATCATCATCATGCATCCTGGGCCTATCAATCGGGGTATCGAAATCACCAGTGATGTAGCAGATTCAAAACATTCTATTATTTTACAACAAGTTGAAAATGGCGTAGCCATTCGGATGGCTGTGCTTTATTTATTGGCTGGTAAACGATAAAAAAACTTTCCAAAAATTTAGAACTCTTGGAAAGTTTTTTTATCTGCTCTTGTTAAATAAACACCTACTTCTTCTTATTCTTCTTTGCTTCTTCGGCGAGCTTTTTCTGTTGCTCCATCGCTTCTTGAAGTTTAGCCGAAAACCCAGATTTTTTCTTCTTGGGTTTGGCTTTATAGGCATTGAGCTCCCGCTCTATCTTTTCATTATCTATAATAAAATTCTTGGTGACAATAGTCTGTGTAATATTCAAAACATTTGAAAAGAACATATAAATAGTCAAACCAGCAGCATAACTATTAAAAAATACCAAAAACATAATTGGCATCATATATTGCATATATTTCATCGCTGGATTGGCAGACATATCCATATGCTTTGAATTATAATAGGTATAAATCACCGTGGTCAATGCCCATAAAATAGTGAATAAACTCACATGATCTCCATACATTGGGATAGTAAAAGGTAATCTCCAAGCTACATCATAAGAAGACAAATCCGTTGCCCAAAGAAAACTCGCTTGTCTAAAGTCAATAGATGCAGGAAAAAACCGAAAGAGGGCATACCAAACAGGCATCTGTATCAGCATCGGCATACAACCACCAAGAGGATTGACCCCATATTCACGATACAATTTCATCGTTTCCATTTGAATCGTCTGTGAATCATCTCCATATTTTTCCTTTAATTTAGCCAGTCTAGGCTTTAAAGCTGCCATTTTTGATTGAGAATACAACATTTTATAAGTCAACGGATAAACCACCAATTTTACCAATAAAGTCAATAATAAAATCGCAATCCCCACATTACCAATCAATCCATGAATAAAACGATATACGGGACGAATGACCCATCGATTAATCGTTCCAAAAATACTCCATCCATACGGTACTACATCATCCAAATCCGCTTCAAAAGCTTTCAAGCCATCAAATTCATTAGGTCCGATATACATCTTCATTCCAAAAGTGGAGGATGCAGGATTGGAAATTGGAACATCGATATTCACAATGGTTTCCTTCAAATCCTTTGAATCCTTGTCCATTGTTTTAATATCCATACTCGCTGGACCAAATGCTTCATCCGCAATCAAACTTGTATTGAAAAACTGATTGGCAGTAGATACCCACTTTAGAGCTGTTTCTACTTTTTCATCATCATTTCCTCGATAAGAACAATTATCTGTACTACCTTCTTTTTCTTTAAAAACAATCGTAGAATACATCGCTTCATAAGTCGGATTTTTCTCGATTTTATCCAAATAATTAATCCATTGCAATTTTAGGGGTGTTCCCTGAGACATTACATTGTTCATATTATTTAAACGGATATCATAATCCATCCCATAATCATCTCCTATCGAATATATTTGCTCAAAACTTCCTCCTGAATTTGTTTTTGCAGTAAATACAACCGTATTTCCATTTAGACTAGGTGTAAAATATAAATCTTCTGAGTTGACAAAACCACTTGTTGCATTAGAAACGGGAATAGCATAATTAAATTTATTCTTTTCATCTTCCAACAACACTAAAGGTGATTTGATATCAACATGATTTGAATCTTCAACAATTTTTGAATATTCTTTCAAAACAACTTCCTTAATTTTTGCTCCTTTTGATGAAAATATAATTTTCATTTTATCATTTTCTAATACTACATCCTTATTTTCTCCATTCGCAGCAGCAGAAAATCCACCGTATTTTGCGACATTTTGAAGTTGACGAACAGAATCTGGAACAGACTCTAGTGTGGAGGATGGTGTAGTAGTCGGTGCTACATCCTTTGAGATATTCGCAAGACTATCTTGAACGTGTTCTACCATCGCCAAAGAATCTTGCGTGTGTTTTTGTATTGCAATTTCAGCCTCTGTAGGAGCATTTATTTTCAACCAAATAAATAATATGCCCATGATAAGGGTAAAACCTATAAACTTATTTTTATCCATTTAAGTAAGTATGTTTTTCTTTGATAGTAGAAATCATATAGGATAACACTATCAATTGATAATAAAAATGACTCTGTTTTCTCTAACATAAAATCGGCTGCAAATGTACATTAATTTTATGGAAACTGGATATAGATTCGATGTTTAGTAGAAAAAAATAGATGAATACTTGAAAAAGAGTTGATTTTTCATCTAGCTTCTTTAAATATTTGGTATATATTTTGTCATAGATATCTTATCATTAAGTAAAAAGAACATAACTTGACTAGTAATTCACTATTTATACATTTTCTAAATATGATTATTTTAATATAAAATATTACACATATCTGAAATGGATTATCTATATTTATCACTTGAGAAATTTTTATTGTAAATTTCAATATTAATTGCCCAAATCGAAACAATAGTATAGTAGAAAATCACTTTGAATGTTATCCAATCATAAGGCAAATTGCCTTTTTTATTTAACAATTTAATACTATGTCTAAAGATATTAAAGAAAAATCAAAAGGAGTCAAAGCTCCTAAGTATCCTGGAAAAAGGATGACTATCAATGGCAACACCCTTGTCGCCAACACCGAAGGACTTATCGCAGATGCTGGTATTTTTTATCCGATTACACCCTCTACGGAAATGGGCGAAACCTTTCAGTTTTTATACGCAAAAGGGGAATTGAATGCTTGGGGCAAACCCTTGACAGCAATCGAAACCGAAGGAGAACATGCCGCTCAAGGCGGGGCTATCGCAATGTCGGTCACAGGTAAACGTACCGTTAACTTCACTTCTGGACAAGGAATTGTCTATGGACTGGAGCAGTATTATCACGCTCCTGGAAAGTTGAGTACGATGGTGCTTGAAGTCGGAGCAAGAGCATTGACCAAACATGCACTGAATGTGCATGCAGGTCATGATGATGTGATGGCTGCACTCGATACGGGTTGGGTCATTCTTTTCGCAAAAGATGCTCAACAAGCTGCGGATCAAGCCATTATTAGTAGAAAAGTAGCTGAATTGGCACTCAATCCAGTGATGAACGTAATGGATGGTTTTTTGACCACCCACTTAGAAAGAACTTTCTTTATGCCCGAAGCGGGTTTGATTCGAGAATTTCTTGGTGATGCAGATGACATTGTTGATTGTCCTACGGATGCTCAAAAAATTATATTTGGGGCAACAAGAAAAAGAGTTCCAGCAGGTATGGATTTGAAAAATCCTGTTTTATTAGGACCTGTTCAAAATCAAGAACACTATATGAATGGTGTAGCAGCTCGTCGAAATAATTTTTCTGAAGGCATTTTAGGATTTTTAGAAACCGCTTATGATGAATTTGCAACTTTGACAGGCAGACAGTATGGCTTAGTTTCTGAATACAATTGT
>CAZOHX010000149.1:0-6509 GCA_964579315.1 uncultured Saprospiraceae bacterium | reverse complement strand
ATTCATACCATAAATACTTGCAACAACAGTATGGATCAATTTTTCTCGGTCATTTTTTACCTGCACATGATATAAATGCTTTTAAAGCGATGTTAAAAATGATTTATAAGACTTGGACATTTCAATATTTTTCAATTTATCACTACTATTTATTAGCTATTTGTGGTGCTATCGTTTTATTTTATATCATATTTCAAAAAGAAAATTTAAAACCAATTGTAATAGAGCTTTTCTGGTTTTGGACAATCCTTTTATGTGGAAATTTGCTCTTCTTTATACTTATGATACAACAATTTCAAGGACATGACTATTACTTTTTAGATTCATTTTTCATTGTATTCATTTTGATTATGATTCTATTTTTAACTATTATTCCAAAAATAAAAGTAGGTATCGCATCTTTATCGTTTGCTATAATGCTCATACTCATAGGAATTCCAATGATTCAAAATGCCAAAGGATTTTTAAAATACAGAAGGAAACCTAACCAAATCAATAGAACAGAACTAACCACTTATAATTTTCAAAATGCTGATCTATTTTTAGACTCCTTAGGAATTTCACAAAAGGCAAAAATACTTGTCATTGATACTTATGCTCCCAATATACCCTTTATCTTGATGAAAAGAAAGGGGTACTCCGTAAATGCTACCACTAGAGAAAATATTAAAAATTCATTATCTTGGAATTTTGATTATATCATTACTCAAAACAAATTATTTGTCTCTGATATCTATACAGAATACCCAGAAATCCTTGCAAAAATCTCAAAAATAGCTACTAATGGTCGCATCACGGTTTCCAAGTTATCCAAAATTGATGAGCATCAAAGTTTAACAGATTTTATCGGCTACAAAGATAAAACACCCTTTTTTAGAGAAAAATTAGATTTTGATTCAAAAAACATCTCGTCCAACTGGACTAATATTAATTTGACGACAAACCCAAGTTTTTCACCACCCTACAGCTACCAATTGTCGAAAAATACAACATATGGCTTAGGTTATAACTTTGATAATAATCCAATATTAGGTCAAGCAAAAAGTAAACTACTTTTTCAAGCACAGATATTAGAAGACAAAAAAGAAAGTTGTAAAATTGTTTTCACCATCAAAGAAAAAAACAAAACCACATTTTACAAGGAATATGATTTAAAAAATATCATCATGACTCCCCAAAAATGGCAAAAATTACTAATTGAAGTCAATGTTCCCAGAATAAAGCACACTGATGATAAATTTTCCATATATATTTGGAATCCCAATCATACTCAATTAACAATAGACAATGTAGAGATTTCAATTTATAAATAGATCTAACCCCTATTTCTCAACTCAAAATTTCTCATCTGCTCCACTATAATTTATTTCTTAATAGTTTCAAAAGCATCCAAACCACACTGTAAAAATTGTGCATAAGTATCTGGATCAGGTGTATAAGGTCTTGGATTATTCAATAATTTCCCATCAGGAGAAATCAAAGCATAAAAAGGTTGGGCATTGGTGTTAAACTTCTCAGTTTGAAGATGAGCCCATTTATTTCCTTTGGTACGCAATTTTCTAGTACCTCCCGATTTTTGCTTCACTTTGATTTGTTCATTCTTAGGTAAAGCCGTTTTTTCATCGACATAAAGTGATACTAATACATAATCATTATCAATCAAATTGAAAACAGATTTTACAGGCCAGACGTGCTCTTCCATTTTCCGACAGTTTACACATGCATATCCCGTAAAATCAACTAAAATAGGTTTGTTCACTTCTTTAGCATATTTCATCCCTTCTTCTAAATCATGAAAACAAGTTAAATTTTGTGGACATTCTTTAGGATGAATCCAACTATATCCAACGGGAGGAGCCAAACCGCTCAATAAAGATAAAGGTGTAAAAGATTCCGTTTGGTCATTATATCTAAATCCACTAGCCAAATAAATCACAAAAGCTATAGCTAGAAGCCCCAAAGTCAATCTAACTTTACTCAATTTATGGAGCGGTGAATCATGTGGGAATTTGATTTTTCCAAATAAATACAGAGCCAATCCAATAAAAATAATAATCCATAATATCAAAAATGGCTCAATCTTCAATATGCCCCAATGGGTCACTAAATCCGCATTTGACAAAAATTTGAAAGCCAATGCCAACTCTAAAAATCCTAAAACTACTTTCACAGTTGTCAACCAACCCCCAGATTTCGGCATACTATTTAACCAACTTGGGAAAAGTGCAAATAAAGTAAATGGCAAAGCCAATGCAACGCCAAAGCCCCCCATACCTGCCGTCAATTGCCATGCCCCACCTTCTGAAGACATTGCTCCTGCGAGTAAAGATCCCAAAATTGGACCCGTACAAGAGAATGAAACCAATGCCAAGGTCAAAGCCATAAAAAAGATTCCGATAAAACCACCAGCACTTTCAGCGTTAGCTGATTTATTTGCCATACTTTCTGGCAATGTGATTTCATAATACCCAAAAAATGAAAATGCAAAGAATATAAATATGATAAAAAATGCGATATTCAGATATACATTGGTTGAAATTTCATTGAGTATATCGGGTGAAACAGAATCTAATAAATGAAAAGGAATACTCAATAATAAATAAACCATCAAAATAAAAAATCCATATAAAAAAGCGTTAAAAATACCTTTTTTTCTATTTTTACTTCCTTTTGTAAAAAAACTCACCGTCAATGGAATCATTGGAAAAACACAAGGTGTCAATAAAGCAACTAGACCACCTAAGAATCCTAAAATGAATATTCTCCAAATACTAGATGTTTTTTCAACAACTTTTGCTCCACATGCCGCAACAGGTTGATCCAAATTCACATTATTAATATCCGCAGGATACATAGCTAATCCACTTTCTGAAATAGAAGCAGTAGAGGGAGTCGTAGATGATGCATTAGACAATTTATCAATCGCATCCGTAGCATCACTTCCCCAAAGCGTCTTCTTTGAATCGGGATAAACAATAAAATCTTTTTCTTGCGGAGTCAAACAATGCGTATTATCACATGCCATATATGAAAAATATCCTGTAATCGGCTTGGACAAATCTGTTATTTTAAGTTTTTGAGTAAAATACACAGGTTCATCACTTTTATATTTAATGACATTTACGCCAAATAAAGGATCCAATCCTTCTTTTTTATGTCCTTTCTCTGTGGTTTTACCGATTTTAGAATAGCTATCACTTTTAGTAAAATCAAAAGCGGATGGAATAGGACCATTATCTTCTGTAAATTGAGAATAAATATTCCAAGTTTTATCTAAAGTAGCTTTAAAAATCAAATTGTATTCATCCCCAGCGATTTGTTCCAAATTGACAATCCAATGCACAGGATTGATTAATTTTGATTTTGAATTTTGATTCGTTTGAACAGGTTGTTTAATCGTCTTAAAAGATTTACTTTTCTCTGATGATTTCGCAATCTTTGTCGTTTTTGCATCTATTTTCGATGGAGAAGAAACGGGTTTTGTTGTTTTTTCAACAATTTCGTTTTTAGGAATACTTTTTTCTATTTTTGGACTTGTCGTTGTTTTCTGAACCGTTTTTCGTTTCAAAGCAAATTCAAAATCAATATCCTTGGGTGGTAAACACTTTGAATCATCACAAGTCATAAAATTGAGATATCCCGTGATAGGTTTAGAAATATCATTGACCATTACTCTTTGAACCAATTTTGCATCATGCTTAAATTTCTTAATTTGCATTTTAAATACAGGATCAATTCCATCATGAACATCTGAGCCAGTCTCTGTGGCTTTACCCTTCAACTTGTAATGAACCCCTTCGTCAAAATTCAGCGTAGTGGCAATTGGACCATCATCACTTTCGAGAAATTGGGAGTAAACCCCCCATTTATCATCAATTTTAGCTGAAAAAATAAGGTCAAATTCATTTTCACTCACCTGTTCATAATCCATTGTCCATTTGACAGGATCATAGATTTGAGCAGTAGAAATTGAATTGAAAAATAGTATTGAAACAATAAAAGTTAGTAAACGCATGATTTTTAGTTAGTTTTTAGAGCATGAAGCTAAAAAAGTAATGCAGAAAAAGGAAACTATAAGGATAATAAATTTATACAAATGTCAACTACAATGCAATTTCAAAAGGCACTTCGGTTGGAGGCAAACAAGTTTTACCATTGCAAGTCATAAATTCAATAGTACCTTGTATAGATTTTATATTTTTATCCACTTTCACTTTTTGGACAAATTCAACATGATGTTTAAACTTTGAAATTTTCATTGCAAAAAGTTCATCATATTTTTCGATTTTATCCCCAACTTCTTCAACTTTACCAATAAATTTAACACCTTTCATTTGATCAAATGTAAAAGTAGTAGGAATAGGGCCATCATCCCCCTTTAAAAATTGGGAATACACACACCAGTTGCCGTCCACGTCAGCGGAAAGGATTAAATCATAGGTATTCTTTCCAGTATCTACTGCTTTATAATTCCAGTGAACAGGATTGGTTTGGGCGAATAACCCAAAAGAAAAAGTAAATAGCGTAATAAGTGTGAAAAATATTTTTTTCATAAGCATATTCATTTTGATTAAGTATAAATTTAATAAACTGAAATTGGTTGAAAGATATTATTTTATAGCAGAAAGACTTTAATTTTAACCCACACAGTACATGAATTTTGATAAAATAGTTATTTAACCACGAATTTTATCTAAAAGATTAGACAAATCAGTAGCTTCTTCATCAGAGATATTGGAAAGAATCGTATCAAATTCAGGAATTAAGCCTTCAATTTCTAGGAGAAAATTTTCTCCACTCTCCGAAAGTTCTACATCCACCAATCGTTTATCCCCGCAACAAGTATTTTTGATAACCAGTCCCTTTTTATATAATCTATCCACTAATCTAGAAGTATCCGCTTTTTTATCTATCAGTTTTTCTCTGATGATAGATGTTGTCAGGGGACCATTAGATCCCTTCAATATTTTTAGTACATTGAGTTGTTGATAAGTGATATCCAATGGTTGTAGAATCAATTTAACTTGATCAAAAGCCCAACTATAAGTAAAAATCAAATTTACCAAAGCTTTATGTTGTGGAGATCTAAAAGGTTTCACTTGCTGAATTTCGGATTCTATTTTCATAAATATAATATATCAATACAAAGAGATACGTAAAAGACAAAAAAAGGATTGATATATTACCAACCCTTTTAAATTTTCTACTTTTATCTCAAATGGAGTGCATTAATTTTTTCTTGTAATTCTTTACGAGCAAAAAAGATTCTACTTTTAACCGTTCCGAGTGGAGTTTCCAATGCATCAGCGATTTCATTATAACTCATTCCCAAGTAGTACATCCAAAACGGTTTTCTCAATTTTTCATCGATACTATCCAAGATACGCATCAATTCAGCATTGGCCATATTAGATTCCCCCTTATTCTGAACGGCATTTGAAGCCAATTCAAAATGAAAACTATCACTAGGTTGTAATTGTGTTTTTACTCTTTTCTTTCTTCTGTAGTTATTGATAAACGTATTTCTCATCAAAGTCATAATCCATGCTTTGAAATTTGTTCCGATTCTAAATTTTTCTTTATTCTTTAGTGCTTTATAGACCGTTTCCTGAAATAAGTCTTTTGAATCTTCAAAATCTTTGGTCAAACTCATTGCAAAAGATTGCAAAGGAGATTGTACATCATCAATAAAATTATAAAACTCGTTAGTACTCATTTTGTATGTATTTTATGTAAACTAAAAGTAACTTTTAAAATGGAAGTCAATCCATTCGATGTTATAACTTCAAAGTTATGACATTATTTCATAAAACTATGTTAATGTTTTCATAATTTGTCATAAAAAAGACAAAAAAAAGCTTTTTTAGACGAAAAGCGTAATATTGCCGACAAAAAATAAAAAATGAGTACTTTAATTCTTCATAAAATATAAAAAAACGAATAAGCCTTAAAAAAGAACAGGGCGCAATCAGTAAAAACTGACGCACCCTGTATAACCCCAAAAAACCAAATGAAAACAATCTATAATTGAATATAGATTTCTCTTTAATATTTTTAATATTTCTTTATAAAACTCATTCTTCTGACTTCGTCATGAAAGTAAAGTCACAAGAATAAAAATCTTTTTTTGGGGGGAATCCTTTGGTCAGATATTAAAATTGAATTTGATAAAATGAAATACTATCTTTGTCAAAATAAATCATCCTTGAACCAAATCTATGGCAAAGATAAAGAAAATATTTGTATGTCAAAAGTGCGGAGCCAACTCTCCTAAATGGATCGGCAAGTGTCCTTCCTGTTTAGAGTGGAACACCTATTTAGAAGAAGTTGAAAATCAAAACATTACGAATATTGATAAAAAAAACATATGGAGTGAAAAAAAATCAAAAAAAAATATTCAACCCTCAAGAATTACCGAAATATCCAATAGTGATACACGTAAAATTATTACACTTGACAATGAATTTAATCGTGTATTAGGAGGTGGAATTGTCCCCGGAGTATTAGTT
>CAZOHX010000148.1:0-6561 GCA_964579315.1 uncultured Saprospiraceae bacterium | reverse complement strand
TGGAATATATTCCAAATTATTTATTATTTCTAATGGCTTTGATTTCGTAGGCTTTTTTTTATTTAAAATGTCATTTAATAAATCTTGTAATCCCCCGTTTTTTTTACCTTTCGGCTTATAGTAAGCTAATATTGCAGCCAATACCAATGCTAAAATTCCGTATATTGATGTCATAAAAAATTTATTTTCTTCCTTACTGCTACTTTCTCTTTCTTTTTAAAAGTTTGATAAATATAGTATTTTTTCCTAAAACATACCCCATATTGGCTTTGAAATATATATATTTGACTTTTTCAAAATTATTATTCGAAGAAAACTATATGCGTAATAGAATTTTGCTCACCGTAACTGGCATTGCTTTGCTTTTCCTAATTGGATATTTATCTTTACCCAACCAATTAAATGTGCAATCCAATATATTGATTGATGCACCTATTGAAAAGGTCTTTAATAATGTCAATAATCTGAAAATTTGGGAAAGTTGGTCGCCTTGGAAACAGTTGGATCCTGCAATGAAAATAAATTACGGGAATCAAACTACTGGCGTGGGGGGATCTTATCAATGGACGAGTGATCATCCACAGGTAGATCGTGGAAGTTTAGAAATTTCTAATAGTATTCCCAATCAACTAGTCGAAACCAAAATCTATTTTAGAAACGATAAATCCAAACCAGGTAATAGTCAATGGTCTTTTGAAAATATCAATGGACAAACAAAAGTCACTTGGTCTATGCACGGCGATCTTGGGGCTAATCCATTAAATAAATTTATTGGAATGATTGTCAATAGTAAGCTCGGTACTTTATTTGATTTAGGATTAAACAAACTAAAAACTGTGTCAGAGCAAAAAAATCATTAATTTAAATGCTTTTTTACACCTAATCATCTAAAATGGGCATCTTTATTGTACTAACTTAATAACCGATAAAATATATAAAATGAAACTATATAATCATATTCTAGCTTTTTTGTTTTTTGCAGTTTTATTTTCTGCTTGTACTAAAGAGCAACAAAGAAAATTGAGTGCTTCTCCTACTGCAATTTCAAAAAGTAATGAAATTGTTGTTATTTCTGACAGTAAATTGTGGATGTCACCTCTAAAAGATTCTATTGAATATCATCTAGGGGGGCCTTACTTGATTTTACCACAACCAGAGCCGATTTTTGATTTGAGACATTATACTTTTGAAGATCTTTTAGAAGAGCCTTTGAGAAAGCAGTTGAGAACTTACCTTATCCTTGCCGATTTGGATGATACTTCATCTCCTACAACCAAAATGGTACTCAAAGATTTGGACAGACTTTTGGGAAACAAGAAAGCCAATTCCATTACTGTTGGTAAAAATAAATGGGCTCGTGGACAAATCTTAATGTATTTAGTGGGTCACGGGGAGAAAGAATTGATGGATAATTTCAGAAAAACTTATCCTGCCATTACTTATAAGGTTTCAAATTTTGATCACAATCAAATTATGAACAATGCCTATGTAATGGGAAAAAATAATACCATAAAAAGTATTATTCAAGAAGAATTTGGTTTTGATTTACCAATCCCTAGTCCATATAAGGTAGCAATTAAAGATGATAAATTCCTTTGGATTAGAAGCGATTATAAAGCTCTTAATAGCAATATCCTAATTCATCAACTGCCCTACACTTCTAAAGATCAATTGACACCAAAATATCTAAAATCCATCATTAATGAAATTGGTAAAAAGTATATTACAACAGAAATCAAAGGCAGTTTTATGAAACTCAATGATGTTGATTTGCCATTTTTGACTCAAGTCACTAAAATTAACGGCAAATATGCTCTTGAAGGTAAAGGCATTTGGGAAATCGAAAATGATTTTATGGGCGGACCTCTTGTATCTTATTTGGTCTTAGATCCCGAAAAAAATGTATTAACGCTTTTAGTCGGATTCATTCATGCTCCTTCTAAACGTAAAAGAGATTTCATGCAACATGTCGAAGTGGTGCTTAAAAATGCTAAAATATAAGTTGGTATTCATATCTGATGCTACGCAAAAGTAAGATTTTCTATATTTTAGTTGAGAGACGAGCCGTTGAGCCATCCCCAACTTCGTTGAGGTTAGTTTAGTACTGCACTGTTGAGTAAAAATACTGCAATATATGCTGTGTTAAGTGTGTTAAGTTGAGAGTACACTTTTAATCAGCTCAACTTCCTATCTTTGGGATGAATATGCTTATAATAAATTGCAAAATTTTGTATTTATAAAGTTAACATTTTTTTTAACCAATTCTCAATATTTTAATCTCAACCCGTTGATTTTTCTTACGCCCTTCCTTGGTCTTATTGGTCGCTATGGGTTTACGTTTTCCATACCCCCTATATTTTAGACGCTCGGCAGAAATACCTTTCTTGACTAGATAAGTTGCAACAGATTTGGCTCTAAGTTTAGAAAGTTTATCACAAAATTCATGTGAGGGAATACCATTGGTATGACCTCCAATTTCAATATATACATCTGGATTATCCTTCATGAAATCTGAAATTTCATCTAAGGATGGATAAGATTTTTCTTCAATTTTATATGAATTTGGACTAAAATATAATTTATCAATTCTTATAGTTTGACCTTTCTTCAACTTTGCTTTATCAATTTTGTTGATTTTTGTCTTTTTAGGTATTTCCGTCCTTTTTGAGGGCGTTACAATTGGATCGGGCTTGGATTCAGTCGGTTTCTCCTCAACTTTTGCTATAAAATCAGGAATTTTATAAATAATTTCGACATCATCCGATGCCGTATGTAATTTATTTTTTATCGTAACTCTAATTTTATTTTTTCCTTTGAAAAGTCGAAACTTTGCTCTCAATTTTCCATTTTTAATGTCAAAATCTTCTACAATTTGATTATTACAGATAATGACAAAAACAGATTTTTCTTCCAGATTTCCAACATTGGCTTTCAACTCAAACATTTCTTCATCTACTTCGATTTTTTCTGTTGCTGGATTAGTTATTTGCACATAAGGCTCCTTTCCTATTTCTTTATCACAATCAATTTGGACAATATCCGATATATTATCTATCAAAATATTTCCATTGTAAGGAAATAATATCGGCGTTTTGTAAAATGCTTCAAAAGTGATATGCGTAATCCGTGATTTAGGCTCTAGTTTAAAAGTATATTTCACCCAGTGTGTATGAGTGATTTCTGCTGTAACTACAAAATTCTCTTTTTTATCACAGTAATCATTGCCCCCCCAAATTCTCAAAGTGACAGGTCTATTATGATTGATAGTATTAAAAGAATATTGGCTATTGTCGGGAGTCCTAGGGTCTCGGCTCCCTCTTCCACTAATATAATTCGCCGATCGAGCAAGATATAAACTTATTTCATAACAATTGCCCGCTTTCATGGGTGAAAGTAATCTTTGAGAAACAGATTCCCATGTGTCATCATCACGAACCACCAATCCTAGATAAGTATTTCCGTTGTTTGGAGCCAATTGTACCCCAAAAAAAGAAGGCTGTATATCTGGTGGAGTTTGAGTCGGAAAATTTACAGAGCCACAATCCAACCAGCCTTTTGGAGAATATCCTTTCATTCCACTATGAGGTATATCCTCAAATGATGGATTTGTCAAACGAATAACCTGCTGTCCATTTGTTTCAAATATAATCATTGTGTTTAAAATAATAAACAACAATAAATTTCTAATAATCATATTAATTTCTGTCTTTAATCCAACAAAATCGTTCTATCATTCAAAACTTAACGTTTATAGTTATTCCTTTTGTTGTATAAAAATACAAAAAAAGAGGACAATTAGTAATTAATCGTCCTCTTTTATATTTTATTAACAAAGTTTGCTATTTAAAAGCATTCAAACCTGTAACATCCATTCCTGTAATCAACAAATGTATATCATGCGTGCCTTCATAGGTAAGTACCGTTTCGAGATTCATCATATGGCGCATTACGGGATACTCATTGGTAATACCCATTCCTCCGTGAATTTGTCTTGCCTCCCTTGCAATTTCCAAAGCAGTCATAACATTATTTCGTTTTGCCATCGATATTTGGGCAGCGGTTGCTTTTCCTTCATTTGCCATTTTTCCCAATTTCCAAAGTAATAATTGTGCTTTGGTTATTTCGGTAATCATTTCTGCCAACTTCTTTTGAGTCAATTGGAATTGTCCTATTGGTTTTCCAAATTGAATCCTTTCTTTTGAATACCTTAATGCAGAATCATAACAATCTAATGCTGCTCCAATAGCACCCCATGCAATACCGTATCTCGCTTTTGACAAACAGCCTAATGGACCTTTCAATCCTTCTATATTTGGCAGAATATTTTCTTTCGGAATCCGTACATCTTCAAAAACTAACTCGCCCGTAATAGATGCTCTCAATGACCACTTACCATGTATTTCTGGTGCAGAAAAGCCTTTCATCCCTTTTTCTACAATCATTCCTCTTACCTTACCTGCTTCATCTCTTGCCCAAACTACTGCAATATCTGCGATGGGTGAATTGGTAATCCACATTTTCGCTCCATTTAGAATATAATCATCTCCATCTTTTTTAATGGTTGAAAGCATACCTGCGGGGTTTGACCCATGATCTGGCTCCGTCAATCCAAAACAACCAATCATTTCACCACTTGCCAATTTTGGTAAATATTTCATTCTTTGTTCTTCCGATCCATATTTATATATTGGATACATAACCAATGATCCTTGGACAGATGCCATAGAACGGATACCTGAATCTCCACGCTCCAACTCTTGCATTATAATACCATATGACATCTCGTCCATACCACCACATCCATATTTCTCGGGCAAACTAGGACCAAATGCACCAATTTCTGCCAATCCTTTAAATAAATGCGTTGGACAGACGGCTCTATTGGCATAATCTTCTATAATTGGACTTACTTCTTTTTTAACCCAATCTCTTACAGCCGCACGTGCCATTAAGTGATCTTCATTCAATAACTCATCCACATTATAATAATCATGATACTGAAAACGATCTGTTTTTGATTTTGAACTCATTTTTTTATTTTTTTTCTTTGAATATAAATTGTCTTTATCAAACCTAATAGTAACAAAAGGAAAATTTCCAATGCTTCTTTGATTTTTTCTCCTTAATCATGGCTTCTTACGGAGAATCTGTTTTTTAAAGTCACAAAAGTACATATTTTTTCAATCTAATTGTGTAAAATTGTGCATTATGGAATGTGATTTTTGTTATTTCTAAAATAAATACATCAAAAAATTATAATCATGGGATTAATAGCACTAGAAGGCATGCATTTTCATGCAAATCATGGATTCTATCCAGAAGAAGAAATCATTGGAAATGAGTTTATTGTCGATGTTTATATTGAAACCAATTTCTCAAAAGCCGCTCAAAAAGATGATTTATTTAAAACAATCAATTATGAAACTATATTTTTAATTTGCCAAGCGGAAATGAAGCAACCCAGTCGATTATTGGAAAATGTGGTGGAAAGAATTATGGGTGCTTTGAAACATCAATTTTCTATCATGAAAAGCCTCCATGTACGTTTGACAAAACTCAATCCTCCCCTTTCAGGGAAGGTAGATAAAGCCATCGTGGAAGATAGTCAAGACTTCTCCAAAAAATGTGGACGGTGTGGAAAAGGGCTTTCTTGTTACTCTGATGATAGTTGCTGGTGCAATTCAATGTCCATTCCTAAAGGTAAATTAGAATCTATTAATGCACAGTTTAAAGGATGTTTATGTCCCAAATGTTTAGCTGAATTTGTTTAAACTTACAATTTTTAAAAACATTAAGACTATCATAACATCTTTTTGCTCTAAATCTACGTATTTAGTAATAAGTGGAGTGGTGTTAAATTCAATAAACTCCAAATTAATTAACAAAAATTAAAATCATGATTAAAAAATTTTTAGCTTTTTTTATAGTAATCAGTTTAGCATCTTGTACTCCAAAGGATATTGATAGCATCCTAGGTACTGTCATGGATAGTGGTGCTTTATCAAATGAAGATATTGGCAATGGACTTAAAGAAGCACTCTCTGTAGGCATTGGGAAAGGAGCCAAACGATTGTCCATGAAAGATGGATATATGAAAAGTGCATACAAAATATTACTACCCAAAGAATTTAATACTGTAATCACTAAATTGAAAGGCAATCCGCTCACTTCTGGATTGGCTTCAAGAGCCGAAGATAAAGTACTGCAATTATTCAATCGTGCTGCAGAAGATGCTGCCACTACTGCCAAGCCCATTTTTATAAATTCTATCAAACAGATGTCTTTTAGAGATGCTAAAGGAATTTTGATGGGTGATAAAAATGCCGCTACTCAATATTTAAATCGTACTACTCATAGTCAATTATACAATGCTTTCAAACCCAAAATCAAAAAATCATTGAGTAAAGTTGATGCCAATATCAATGCGATATCTCTTTGGAATAAAGCGATTACAACTTATAATTCTTTCTCTTCTAAGAAAGTGAATCCAGATTTGGAAGACTATGTTACAAATAAGGCCTTAGATGGTCTGTTCTCCATGGTAGCTAAAGAAGAATTGAA
>CAZOHX010000147.1:0-6564 GCA_964579315.1 uncultured Saprospiraceae bacterium | reverse complement strand
CGACCAGATGTCAAGGCGACCGCATTATGAATTTTAGTAAAAATGGAAATAAAAAGCGACAAGTGGATGACACATGTTTTTACATATATCTTTTTGATATATTTTGTTCAAATCCCACATTTTGTCACGCACTCATATGAATAACTTTGGATGAAATCCAATTAAAAAAAGCATGCAATCTGTGCCCCCGAAGTGGGTCAAACATTATTCAAGCAAAGCCCCGTTGCAATTTGTGCTGCCAACTTAGCATTGTTCAATACCAATTGGATATTAGCATTAAGGCTTTCGCCTTTTGACAATTTCTCGATTTTGTCAAGTAAAAAAGGTGTAATATACTTACCTTTAATGTTATTTTTATCAGCTTCTAAAAGTGCTTGTTGAATAATTTGCTCAATCGCTTCAAATTCTACTTCATAGGTTTTGGGTATAGGATTGGCGATTATCATTCCGCCATGTAAATTTAATTGAGATTTAACATTTATGATTTCTGCGATTTCATTTGGAGTTTGCAAATTATAATCCACCGCTAATCCACTCTTACGAGAAAAAAAAGCAGGTAATTCATCCGTTTGATAACCAACAACAGGCACCCCGTGAGTTTCTAAATATTCCAAAGTCAATCCCAAATCTAAGATAGACTTGATACCCGCACAAACGACAGTCACATTGGTCTTTGCCAACTCTTGTAAATCGGCAGAAATATCCATAGATTTTTCAGCTCCACGGTGAACCCCTCCGATTCCGCCAGTTGCAAACACTTTTATCCCCGCCATATTTGCAATAATCATTGTAGAAGCCACCGTTGTAGCACCATCTTTTTCTTGCCCCACGATAAAAGGAATGTCCCGCCTACTCACTTTCGTGATTTTCATTCCTTTTTTACCAAAATATTCCAATTCAGCTACTGACAAACCGACCTTTAGCCGACCATTAATAATGGCGATAGTTGCAGGGATAGCACCGTTATCTCTTACCGTCTGTTCTACCATTTTTGCCGTCTCGACATTTTTGGGATATGGCATACCATGAGAAATAATAGTGGATTCCAAGGCAACTACAGGCAAATTATCCAAAAGTGCCGTTTTGATTTCGGGTAAAATATCAATATAAGGATTCATGTAATAAATTTTGCCACAAGGTAGTGAATCCTAAATGTTTTCCGTATCTTTGGGAACGAAAATGACAGCATCCTATCAAATAAAACTTCCACAATTCGAAGGCCCCTTCGATTTGTTACTCTTCTTTATCCAACGTGATGAATTAGATATTTATGATATTCCTATTTCTAAGATTGCGAAAGATTTTTTAGACTACATCCAAATGATGGAATCTTTAAATATTGATTTAGCCAGTGAATTTATATTTGTAGCAGCTACATTGATGAGAATCAAGTCCAGATTATTATTGCCCAGAAAAGAAGTGGATGAAGAAGGAAATGAAATTGATCCAAGAGAAGAATTGGTACAACGACTTTTAGAATATAAAAAATACAAAAGCGTATTAGAAGAAATGCGTGATTTTGAAGAAAGTCGCTCAAAGAAATTTCCAAGAGGCAACGTCATCGATGAATTGAAAGGGATAGCAACCAAGGCATTAGTAGATGTAGAATTAGAATCTTTGACATTATTCAAATTATTAAAAACTTTTGAATCATCTTTAGTTAAATTTGAAGAAAGAAATAAAAAAACAGTACATAAAGTCTATCGCTACCCATTTACCGTTCGAAGCGAAAAAGCGGAAATATTAAATGATTTGAAAATAGGAAAGCAAACAAAGTTTACAACCATATTCTCAAAATGTAAAAACAGAGTACATGCTATTGTCGTATTTTTAGCCGTTTTAGAATTAGCGAATTTAGAACAAATACAAATCACGATAGGAGAAGGGATCAATAATTTTTGGGTAACCAAATTTAAAGAAATAGATTCCAATCAATTAGAATCCAGTGAATTTGACAGCGATGAATCTATAGAAAACACAGACGAGAAATAAGAAATAATACATATGAAATTTCCCAAGCCAATACCTGTTTCAAAAATCGCAAGATCAATCTCTGCTGAAATTATCGGCAATCAAGAAAATATAGCTACGGGAATCAATGAGATTCATAAAGTAGAAAAAGGAGATATCACCTTTGTTGATGTAGAGAAATATTTCAACAAAAGTTTAACTTCTAGTGCAACAATCATCATTTTGAATAAAAAAGTAGAGTGTCCAGAAGGAAAAACACTATTGCTTTGTAAAAATCCATTCAAGGCGTATGATGCTTTGGTCAAGAATTTCAGACCAGACACAAAAGTAATCAAAGATATAAGCGATTCTTCGCAAATACATTTGACTGCAATAATTGATAGAAATGTAGTCATTGGAAATCATGTAACAATTGGAAAAAACACGAGAATACACTCCAATGTGGTTATTGGTGATTACACCATCATTGGAGAAAATGTAGAAATTCAAGCCAATACGACCATAGGTTCAGATGCATTTTATTTTAAATCCACCAAAAAAGGATACCAAAAATGGACATCAGGAGGGCGAGTTATTATTGAAAACGATGTATTAATTGGAGCCAATTGCTCGATAGCAAAAGGTGTTTCGGGAGATACAATTATTGGAGAAGGAAGTAAATTAGATGCCCAAATTCAAATTGGACATGGGGTAGTTATCGGTAAAAAATGTCTAATGGCAGCACAAGTAGGAGTAGGGGGCAAAACCAAGATTGGAGATAATGTCATATTGTACGGTCAAGTAGGAGTTAGTCAAAATATCACTATTGGTGACAATGTAGTTGTCTTGGCAAAATCTGGTATTTCTAAAGATTTGAAATCCGATACTACCTATTTTGGATATCCAGCACAAGAAGCGAGAGCAGCCTATAAAGAATTGGCAATTTTGCGGAGAATGGGGAGGCAATAACGTATAAAGAACACAGTCCAAATAAATTTATATAAAAAAAGAAAAAGGATTTTCTCACAAATTAGTAAGAAAACCCTTTAAATATATTTTTAAAACACGATGTCTTTACCAAACTTTTTCACCTGCACCATCATCCAACCATTTACTCCATTTTTTATTATAAGTATGCACTTTTTTTGTTTTTTCACCATTTTCATCTACCACGCCATTGCCTTCATTTACCCATTCAAAGAGGCTACCATATAAATTATAAACATTGGTATAGCCCATTTTTTGTAATTTCTCCCCTATTTTTTCACTACGATATCCCACAGAACAATAAACAACAATTGGCGTATCTTTATCAATACCTTTCAATTGTGATTTATCCATTTTTTTATATCCCAATAATTTAGCACCAGGAATATGGCTTACTTTGTATTCTTTCGGTTCACGAGTATCAAAAACGATTGCTTCATCCTGCATATCTTTCAACTGATCAGGAGAAATAACTGGAACAGAAAAATTAATCAATTGACTTACTTTTTTATCAAACTTCTCATTTTCACAATGAGCTCTTTTAATAGATGGTTTTTGAGCACACCCCACTCTCAAGAAAAAAATAGATAAAAAAGATAATAATAAAATTTTCATAATGTAATATTTCTAATTAAAATTAAATTTATAATTGAATAGGCCCTTCTCCCACCATATCCTTGATCATAAAACCATTTGAACAATGCTGTTTTAATTGCGTTTCCACAAAATCATTGACTCTATCTTTGATATTATCTGGATAAAGCAAATGAATATTGGGCCCTGCATCCAAAGTAAAACATACTGGTAAGCCCGTTTGTTTTCTAAAATTTCTTATCAAATCAATAATAATCAATGTTTTAGGCTTCATTAAAATATAAGGAGGACTAGAAGTCATCATCAAAGCATGTAAAGTCAACGCTTCGCTTTCCACAATTTTCATAAAAATTTCCAAATTTCCCTGTCGCATAGCAGACAATAACTCCCTAAAATGAAGATTTGCCTGATCATATCGACTTTTTGCAAAAATATTCATCTCCATTAATTGATGTCCTGCCCGACTTGAAACAGGTTTTTCTTCATTACTTACAATAAGGATATCATCATGATAAGTTCTGAAAATATCATGGACATTTAAACCATACCCAATTCCGTACAAATCAGAAGCAACATCAACTTCATTATTTTTTCCCCAAATACTAACATAACCAAAAACAGAACGAGCAGCACTGCCAGAGCCCAATCTAGCCACATAAGAAGCTTTTTGTCTAAAATCAGAAATATTTTTCAAATTTCCAAAAAGCTCAAATTCCATAGAACACAAGCAAAGAGCAATAGACGCCATAGCAGAAGCAGAAGAAGCAATACCCGCAGAATGCGGAAAAGAATTGGAAGAACGAATTACAAATTTAAATTGATTGATAAAAGGAAAAATATCAATTAGTCTGTCAAAATATTTTTCAATTTTCTGTGCGAAAACATCATTTCGTTCTCCTTCAAAATAAAAATCTATTTCAATGCCATGCTTAATTGTTTTAGGAATATACTCAATAGTAGTTTTAGTAAAAGCCTTATTTAAAGTAAAGCTAATCGATGGATTTTTGGGCAATTGAATATTGCGTTTACCCCAATACTTAATCAGAGCTATATTAGAAGGTGTTTGCCAAGTAATGATACCCGATTTTACTTTAGCCGTATCCACCAAAAGGCGTGGATTATTATAATTTATTTCCATGAATTCAATTTCATTATAAAAATTGTTTTTTGGCAAATTCCGAGTTTAGGAAAAAGCAAAATTCAAAAGTAAGATTACTTAGGCTCAACTTCAAATGAAACATCATAATCTTCCAAAACAGCATCCAAAATTTTATCATCTCCCTTCACGTATCCCCTTTTTAAACGATAACCATAAAAATATCCAAAAGAACTCCACTTCATTGCAACAAAAGTACCTCTTAAATTTCTCAATAAAGTATAAAAAGGCGTATCTAATTCTTTTTCAATCATCTTGATTAAAATCTTGCCTTGAGTACGAGTAAGATGTTTTAAAGGCTCTTCAAATTCATCTTCCATTTGTTTTTGCAATCGCTTAAAATGTCTTTTTCTTTTTCTTCTGCTTAAAGTTTTGGTGACTTGTTCTGATTCTCTAAAAATACGAATTGCCTTTTGAGCGTAAGGATATACTTTATTGGCATAACGTCTATATTTTAGATACAAACGATATTCTTGTTGATTAGCAAATTTTCGTGGAGAAGAAACCGACACATCCTCTAAATCTGCGATAAAAATAGTATCATTTGTTTCGGTAACCATCATGGTTAAGATTTGCCCATCGACCGTCACCTTTTCAATATGTTCCTTTTCGTCTTGAGAAAAAAGCATATTTGCAAGCAACAATAAAACAAAAACTGAAATATATTTATACATAATAATTCTACTGATTAATAATTAAACGATTTAAAGGCAAATGTAATTGTTAACGAGATATTAATATACATTATTTTTTTATGGCTTGGTTATATTTATTTTGGTATTTGCGATACAAACCAACTTGTTTATTATTTAAATCAATTTCTCTGCCATTAATAAATGCTTTGACAATTTTTGAAGATTTCATATCTAGTATATCTCCATTACTAATTACGAAAGTAGCACTTTTTCCTATATCGATAGATCCATAGGATTTATCAATTCCGACAATTTTTGCAGCATCTAAAGTAATTGACTGAATCGCCCTTTCAGGATCTAGTCCAAAATTTACAGCTTGTCCCGCTTGGAAAGCAAGATTTCTTTGATTGCCCATGCCATTGCCACTTGCAATGGCAAAAGTCACATTGTTTTCTGCCAACAAACTTGGATTCATAAAAGGTTGGTCAATATCATCATCAGGAAAAGAAGGCAATCGATGTATTTCCGTCAAAATCACAGACACATGATTATCCTTTAAAAAACCAGGAATTTTCCAAGCATCATAGCCCCCTACAATGACGATATCCAAATCAAAAGATTTAAACAACTGAATAGCATCTTTTATAGATTTAACAAATTGAGCATGTACATAAATTTTCTTTTGTCTTGAAAAAAGACCTTTCATGGCTTGAAATTTTAAATTAGCAATTTCAGGCTTATCAGTCAATGCATAAGATTTTGCTTCATCAAAATAAGATTTTATTTCACCAACCTGTTTTTGATAATTTTTATTTTTTTCAATTTTTCGACCATACCAACCTTTACGAGAAAAATAGTTAGGCCAATTCAAATGAATACCATCTTTTTCTTTTACTACGGCATCTTCCCAATTCCAAGCATCTAATTGAACAATACTAGATTGTCCAGAAATTCTTCCCCCTTGTGGAGATATTTGAGCTAATAAAATTCCATTCGAACGGATAGTAGGCGTAACCCTTGAATCTGTATTGTAGGCAATCAAAGCATTCAGATTAGGATTAAGATTTCCCAACTCATCAAAATCACGAGTAGCCCTCACCGCATCAATTTCTTTTAAGCCAATAGTAGTATTCAACGCAATCAAACCTGGATACAAGTGCATACCGCTAGCTTCAATAATTTGATAATTTGAAAATCCTCGAGCCATTGCAATATTTCCAATGATAGTAAATTTTCCATTTT
>CAZOHX010000146.1:0-6587 GCA_964579315.1 uncultured Saprospiraceae bacterium | reverse complement strand
AAAAGTGAAATTTTAACATTTTGGATGCTTTGATTATTTTATAAAACACGGGCATATGGTCTAAAATTTCGAGATTTACGAAATCTTGGAGATTTAGCAAATCCGAAATATTACCTTTTTCATTTGATAAAAAAAAACTGGCAGAAAATCCATTTGGAATCTCCTGCCAGCTAAAAACAACTAAAATTGTTTATGTATCTTTATTCAATTAATCTGCAAATCTCAATTTAACAGTTTCTCCAATCCAGCAACTTACTTTTACTGAATCTCCCGCTTTTTTACCTTGCATAAAAGCATCTGCTTTGGCAGGACGAGATTTATTGTATTTTGCAATTCTGCTATTTGCTTCAGAAGCTACACTTGAATCAATTGATTTTGCATAAATATATTTGTCTAATGCGGCAAGAATAGCACATCTCTGCATAAATGAATCACCACATGACCGACTTGACATTGCGTAAAGGTCACCAATTAACATAAATGGTCTTCCCCATCCTGGTTTCATTTTCGCAGCTTGTCTTGCTGTACTTCTTGCCGTACTGTAACTTTTCATTTTTCTTCCTTGTATCGAAGCGATTCTGAAAAGATAATTTGCTTTTGCATCATTATCTGATGCTTTGTCCATCGCTTCTCTATATTTTGCGATTGCACCTGCATAATCGCCTGCATCATATAATTTTTTAGCGATAGATGCGGGATTATTTGCTTCAAATTCTGCTTTCAAACGTGCATTTTCAGCTGCGGCATATTTTGACCAATCTCCTTCCAATTTCTTTAAGAAAGCATTATTAGGGTCGCAACCCAATTGCTTCAATTTTCCAATCATTTCTTTTAATTGTGCAGGGTCATTCTTAGCACTCTCATATCTGGGTTCATATTTTTTTACAAAATAGTCTGCATCAAAGATATGATCTTCAATTTTAGCAAATTCAGCATTCATTGCAGCTTTTGCTTGTGTAAATTGCGTTTTGAATTTTGCATTGTTCTTGATATTGTAATCTGCAATTTTATTTAATTGAACATAAGCGTCTCTTGCTACTTTTTTGTCAAGTTTTTTATCTAAAAATTGATAAACAACAATGTTGGCATATGGTGTAAGTACAATATACTCTGTTTTGTTACCTGCCATATCCACGGCATCTTTTAGGGTAGCAAGATTCTCTTCATAAGGTGTTTGAAAAGTATAATACATATCGTACCCAAGTCTTCCTTTTAGGTATCCAATTCTCTCTTCGGGAGTAACTTTTCCCATTTTGATAGCTCCACTTTTAAAGCATTCAATATCTTGATTATAGAAAGAGATAATTTTTTTAACATACTCTTCCTTTTTAGAAGGATCCTTTTTTAGTTTATCTTTATAGATTTTAATACCATCAGTATAATGAAAATCTCTTTTTCCATCTGCGGCAGGTGCGATAGAGTAAGCTTTTTGCCAATATTCAAAAGCTTGGTCATATAGCTTATTTTTCATGTGCTCTCTATAAATAGTATGTGCTTCAGATGCTTCTTCTTCTTTTGGTGAGCCTATCCAAGTTTCGCATTGAGCAAAAACTTGGGATCCAACCAGTAAAAATAAAAAAGATGCTAAAATAGTTTTTCCAATCTTATCCATAAGTGTCAAGTTTAATTGTTTAGATGTTTTTAATTAAATTTTCTTTTATAAAACCAAGTATTGTCATTAAAGGCATAGCCAAAACTTACCATAAAATAAGTTTTATTTAAATCATCAGGAACTCCAAATTGACCAATTTCAAATCCTAGATTTATAAAAGAAGTTTTCTGTCTTTTCATAATAACGGGTAAGCCTACACCAAATGTTATCGCCTTGGTCGTTAATGATTCGTTAATATTGCGTGGGTCTTTTTGATAAAATGCACCAAAGCGGTATTTAACTTTTTGCCAATAAGCATTGTAAGAAGAGAAATTGGGAATGTATTCTCCACCAAAACCTATGGTAAATCCATCTGTCAAAGTTTCTGGTTTGGCAGTATTTGTATATTGACTCCATTTATTCATGGTGTAATCTAAGCCAAGTCGCCATTTATTTTTTTGCATATAGGTAATTCCGAAGCCAAATGTACTAGGTAATGTAGCGGTTCCTTCAACATCTGTTTCATTTCGAATCGTATCTATTACCCCTGCATATCTACTAGAAATACGTCTATAAAAATGAGTAGAGTTGGTTTTTATATTATTTTTTGAATTGGCAGTCAGTCCAAAAGTGATGGATTTTCCGTTGGGAAGCATTGTTCCATCTTGCATAGACTTAAATTTATATTCATACATAAAACCAACATTCCATGTAAACCCTTTTACGCTAATTTCATCTAAAAGACTATTTCTAAAGACATCTAAATTCGAAGTATCTTTTACGGTAAGTGTTTTTTCGTTGATAATTTTTCCAAAAATTCGGCCCAAATTAATTCCAAGAGAAAAATCTTTATATTTGACTCCGTTGCCCCAATTTAGTTTGTACGTTCCCCCACGACCATTTAAATTATCTTTGATATTGGTAATATCGTCATCACCAGCGTATTCAGAATCTTTAAATACATTGTAACCAACGGTGGTAAAGGGAGTCAATGAAATACCCATTCCCCAATCATATTTGGGCTGAACCTTGTCAATCAATGTATTTAAAGGGTTTTTCATAGGAAAACTCAATGATAAATAATTGATATTGCCTGTCCAAACCTTATGAGTCACATTTTTATCTTGCAATTTGCCGTATTGTCCGAAAATTCCACCTTCAAGGGTAGCCGCCTTTAGATAGGCATAAGATGCGGGATTTACGGGATTTGACATATATTTGTCATGATAGGTATTCCCAAGTCCACCCATTGTTCGTAAGTGAATGAAGTTTTGACCTGAAAAATCACCCAGCCCAATCCTAGAGAAAGGAGAATTATCCTTTGGTGTATTATTATCACTTGTTGTCTGAGCATTCGCCACAACTGTCAATAAAACAAAAAATGTAATTGACAAAAATCTATTCCAAAATTGATACATTATAATTTAAAATTTTATTTAAGCCTTTCAAGACTAAATTTGGGTGTACAAATAAACGGTTTTTTATCTTTTTTTCAAAATAATTGGCAGATCCTCCTGTAAAAATAACCTTAAATGGAGAAAATTGTGCTTCATAATGGTCAATAAATCCTTGAATTTCCATCACAGCACCTGTCATAGCACCAATTAGCATAGCTGATTTTGTAGAATAACCGATATCTTTATCAACTTCAGCTCTCTTCAATAATGGCAATCGGGCGGTAAAGCTATGCATTCCTTTTAATCTTATATCTATCCCAGGGGAAATATTTCCTCCAAGAAAAACGCCTTCTTTAGTAATTAGGTCATATGTAATACATGTTCCTGCATCAATCACAAGACAATTATCATCAGGATAATAGGCATGAGCACCTACGACAGCGGCTAATCTATCCTTTCCCAAGGTATCAGGTGTTTGATAATTATTTTGAATAGGCAAAGGTGTAGTTTCTGTTAAATTTAAGAAAAAATAATTATTGCGAAGATACCTATTGACATCTTCCCAAACAAAAGAGACCGAAGAGATGGCAATTCGTTGTATCTCATCATGTTTTTTTAAGAATTTTTTCAAATCATACAATTCCCAATCATCCCAAATTTCTTTCACTTGTAACTGATCATCTTTGTAGATGGCCAATTTCGTTCTCGTGTTTCCTATGTCTATTATTAAATTCAATCCCTTTTATAATTGTTAATTGTTAATTATTTTTAACTGTTTTCAGAATGCTTGTCAACATCTTAATAATTTCAACTCCATTGTGATGAATACTCTCAAACTGGCTTTCGCTTAAAAAATCCGTTTCTTTCCATAACTCAAGCCAGTAAATCGTTTCGTTTATTTCCTTTTGAGCAATTGCTAATTTATGCTTAAAATCGGACTTTGACTCTGCATGTTCTGCTTCTCGCACCATTGCCCCTACACTTGTGCCACTTCTTAAAAGTTGTTTTGATAAAACAAATTCCTTCTTTTCATTAATTAAAAATTTATATAAATTCACAATTCGAATAGCAAAATTAAAAGATTTATCCTTTATTATATTCTTTTTCATGCCATATTTTTTAATTGTTAGTTATGTTTCAGTTTCTCTGTGTGATTATCAGATATAAAAAAGCAGTAAACGACCAAATTCAATCAAAAATCAAAATCAACCGAAATTAACAATTAACAATTAAAAAAAAGATTAGTGTTTAAAATGCCGATTCCCAGTCATCACCATAGCCATATCATGTGCATTGCAATAGTCAATACTCAATTGATCTTTAATGGATCCCCCAGGTTGAATAACTGCTTTGATGCCTACCATGTCTGCGATTTCTACACAATCAGGAAACGGAAAAAAGGCATCTGATGCCATTACTGCACCTTGCAAAGGTAATTCAAATTGTTTAGCTTTTGCAATGCCTTGTTGTAGAGCATCTACTCTTGATGTCTGACCACAGCCCATACCTACCAATTGACAGTCCTTTACGATTGCAATTGTATTTGATTTGAGATGCTTAGCACATTTATTTGCGAATAATAAATCGTTGATTTGTGCATCACTCGGACTTGTTTTTGTAACCACTTTCAAGTCATTTGCAACTTCTGAAATCAAATCTCCATCTTGAACTATCATCCCATTTAAGATGCTTTTTCTCATCATTTTGGTGGGTGAGAATTCTTTTATTTTCAATAAGGTTCTTTTTTTCTTTTTAGAAAGTAAAGCTAAAGCATCTGCAGTAAAATCTGGAGCGATTAATACTTCATAAAATATTTTATCAATATCAGTTGCTGTTGCTAAATCAATAGTCGTATTTGATATAAGTATCCCGCCAAAGGCAGAAATGGGGTCTCCTGCAAGAGCTGCCTGCCAAGCATCTAGAACTGTATTTCTTGAAGCCACACCACAAGCATTCGTATGTTTCATGACAACAAAAGTAGGAACATCATTCCCAAATTCATGAATCAAATTCATAGCAGCATCAATATCCACTAGATTATTATAGGAAAGGGCTTTTCCATTTAATTTTTCAAAAATCGCATCTAAATCTCCATGAAAATATCCTTTTTGATGTGGATTTTCACCATATCGCAAAATATTGGATTGATGAATACTTTCTTTGTAAACAGGTATTGATTCTTCTTGATTAAAATAATTAAAAATGGCAGTATCATAATGAGAAGATACCATAAAAGAGCGGAGTGCTAATTTTTTACGATCATCTAAATCTGTAAAACCTTGTTTTTCCATCAATACCTTTAGAATCATATCATATTCATTTTTAGAAGGAACGACAACCACATCTTTATAATTTTTTGCAGCGGCTCTGATTAAGGAAATACCCCCAATATCTATTTTTTCAATGATTTCCGCTTCGTCATTTGTAGATGCTACGGTTTCTTCAAAAGGGTATAAATCGACAATAACTAAATCTATTTCAGGAATTTCAAATTTCCCTAATTGACTAAGATGTCCTTCTTCCCGACGAGCTAAGATGCCTCCAAAAACTTTTGGGTGAAGTGTTTTGACTCGTCCATCTAAAATGGACGGATAGGAAGTCAATGTTTCTACGGCTTCGACTTTGATACCGAGATTTTCGATAAATTTTTGAGTACCCCCAGTGGAGTATATTGTTACATTTTGTTGATCTAATAATTCAACGATGGGAGCTAATCCATCTTTTGAATAAACAGAAATTAAGGCTGAATTTATTTTTTTTGGACTCATAGTATTATACTGAAAAAAGATAAGGTTAGGAAAGTACAAAAGTAAGGAGAATTATGACAATACTTCTGAAGATTGAAGTAAATATTTTCTTGATGAATAAAAAACTATACAAATTCATTTTCTGTTAATTATTTGTATCTTTACCACGCAAAATTCTATACATGAAAGACATAACCATAGAAAAAATAACATCATTATTGGGAGCACAAAAGTACATTCCTGATTCATCTATATCTATGTCTATTTTTTTAGCCATGCAATTGGGAAAGCCATTATTGATTGAAGGGCCTGCAGGGGTAGGAAAAACGGAAATCGCAAAAGTAATGGCAAAGGCGTTGGGTACAGATTTGATTCGGTTGCAATGTTATGAAGGATTGGATGCCAGTCATGCCATCTATGAATGGAATTATCAGCATCAATTATTGCATTTGAAAATGGCAGAAGGACAAGATAGAGAGTCCTTAGAGCAAGATATTTTCTCAGAAAAATTTCTTTTAAAAAGACCTTTATTAGATGCGATTTCAAGAGACAAAAGTCCCGTTTTATTGATTGATGAAATAGACCGTGCGGATGAAGAATTCGAAAGCTTTTTATTGGAAATACTATCAGATTGGCAAGTAACGATTCCCGAAATAGGTACAATAAAAGCCAAAACGCAACCTTATGTGATTTTAACAGGCAATCGTACAAGAGAGTTGTCAGAAGCTTTACGAAGAAGATGTTTGTATTTATGGATTGGTTATCCAGATTTTGAAAAGGAGTTGGCTATCTTGATGCATAAAGTACCTGAAATCAATACAAAACTTGCTAAACAGATAACGGTATTTCAGA
>CAZOHX010000145.1:0-6651 GCA_964579315.1 uncultured Saprospiraceae bacterium | reverse complement strand
ATGGGACTAGCAATACCCAAAAAAATGGTAATCACCATAATATAAAAAGGAAAAGATTTATTTTTCATCTTTTGCGTTCATTAATTCAAATTCTGCTTTAGTCATGATTTTCTTCAGTTGATATTCCATTATAAAGTTTTCGTTGATTTCTTTTTTATAATACACCAATCCAATACCTTTTGCATACCATTCTACCCCATGATAACTTGGTGGCTCAAGAAATCCATCATCTTTCTTTTCTTGCTCAATTAATTCTGTTATGTCAATTTTTATAATTGGAACTTCTTGATTATTAAATTTAAATGTTCCATATCCTCCAAATTTTTTATTTTTCGTGATGGTGGTAATGATATTTGGATCAAATGGATCTTCAAGTTTAGCTTTAAAAATAAAAATATTAGCAGTATCTTTTATAGCATATGAAAAACTAGCAGGAGATGAAATTTCCAAAGCCTGAGTCATTTGTCTTCCAGTAGAATCATATTGAAAAATATTGTACTCCATCATCTTTATCCCATTGGAGATCTCTTTTTCGATGACTTCTTGAATTCTTTTACCTGAAGGAGTAACATTCACACTTCTAAAAAAAAGTTGTCCGTCTTTTTCTTTTGAAAAATACATCCAATATTCAGGCGGCTTACCATTTAAAGATTCATATTTATAAACTAAACCTTTTTTTAATTTTTCAAAAGGAAAGTAAAATGATTTAAACGATTTTTCGTTTTGGTTACAACTGTAGCTTACCATTATTGTCATGATAAGTGAAAAAGTCCAAACATTATGGCAATACTTATTAACAAATTTGAAATTAAATCGTTTCATTTGAATATATTTTGTCAATTTGGCAGATATTATTATTGTGGTATGAAATCTGATTAAAATAAAAAGAATATCTTTGCAAAATTGCTGATATTTTATAAAAGTAATTGACAAAAGTAATTAAACGAATATTAAAATTCATATATGGCTAATTTTTTTACTTCCGCATTGAAAAAAATCCTTGGCGGAGACAAGCACGAGAAAGATTTAAAAAAGCATCAACCCAATATTGATAAAATTAATAACTTTTTTGAAAGTTATAAGGATTTATCAAATGATGAATTAAGAAATAAAACGATAGAGTTTAGAGCTAGGATTGCAGATCACCTAAAAGGCATCGATTCTGACATCGAAGCGGCAAAAAAACAAGCAGATTCGGAAGAAGATATGTTTGCAAAAGAATCTATATTTGATGATATCGATGCAATGAAAAAAAGTCGAGATCAGCATCTTGAAGATATTTTATTGCAAATAATGCCCGAAGCTTTTGCTGTTGTAAAAGAAACGGCTAGAAGATTTACAGAAAATGACGTTTTAAAAGTAACTGCAACAGAACATGATAGAGAAATTGCTGCAGGAAAAAATCATGTGTTAATTGATGGAGATACTGCTACATGGAAAACCCAATGGTTGGCTGCAGGAGGTGACATCGATTGGAAAATGGTTCATTATGATGTTCAGTTGATTGGGGGAATGGTCTTGCATGATGGAAAAATCGCCGAGATGGCAACAGGGGAAGGTAAGACCTTGGTGGCTACGCTACCTGCTTATCTCAATGGTCTTGCAGGAGAAGGTGTACATGTCATTACCGTAAACAACTACTTGGCAATAAGAGATAGCGAGTGGATAGGTCCAATCATGGAATTTTTGTTATTGACCATTGATTGTATTGATAAATATCGCCCTCATTCCCCACAACGAATCAAAGCCTACAATTGTGATATCACTTATGGTACGAATAATGAATTTGGTTTTGATTATCTGAGAGATAATATGGTTGCTTCTATGGACGAAGTCGTTCAAAGTAAACATCATTTTGCTATGTTGGATGAGGTGGATTCTGTATTGATTGATGATGCACGAACTCCCTTAATTATTTCTGGTCCAGTGCCAAAAGGAACCGAAGAGCAAGAATATCAAGCATTAAAGCCTAGGGTTGAGAAATTATTAGCGGAACAGAGAAAATTGGCAACTCATTATCTAGCCGAAGCCAAAAAATTATTTAAGGATAATATTATTGGTACAGGAGAAGGTGAAGCAGGAATGGCCTTATTGAGAGCAAATCGTGCCTTGCCCAAATATCGCCCCTTGATCAAATTTATGAGTGAAGAAGGGGTAAAGGTTTTATACCAAAAGACCAATAATGTCTATATGGCCGAGCAAAACAAAAAAATGCACATTGTTGATAAACCTTTATATTTTACTATTGACGAAAAAAATAGGAGTGTTGATTTAACAGATAAAGGAGCAGAATTACTTGCCAAAGGGGGAGATGACCCTGATTTCTTTGTGATGCCAGATATTGCAACGGGTATGATGGAAATTGAAAAAGGAGAAGGCACAGAAGAAGAAAAAGTTCAAGCGAAACAAGATTTGATTCAAGATTTTGCAGCTAAATCTAAACGATTGCACTCTATATATCAACTATTGAAAGCCTATACACTGTTTGAAAAGGATGAGGAGTATGTGGTCATGGACGGTGAAGTAAAAATCGTAGATGAACAGACAGGTCGTATGATGGAAGGACGTAGATATTCAGATGGTTTGCACCAAGCTTTAGAAGCAAAGGAAAATGTAGAAATTGGAGATATAACGCAAACTTACGCTACGGTTACGCTACAAAATTTCTTTAGGATGTACCACAAACTTGCAGGTATGACAGGTACAGCAGAAACGGAAGCATCAGAATTATGGGAAATTTATAAATTGGAAGTATCTGTAATTCCTACCAATAAACCCATCATACGTGATGACAAAGAAGATTTGATCTTCAAAACAGCAAGAGAAAAATTTAATCATGTTGCGGATGATATTGTCAAATTAAGCGAAGCAGGACGACCTGTACTAGTAGGAACAACTTCAGTAGATATTTCTGAAAAATTGAGTCGAATGCTCAATATGCGGGGAATTACTCACAACGTATTGAATGCCAAACAACATCAACGTGAAGCTGAAATCGTAGCACAAGCGGGTAATGCAGGACAAGTAACCATCGCTACCAATATGGCTGGTCGAGGTACCGATATCAAATTATCTCCTGAAGTAATTCAAGCTGGAGGATTAGCCATTATTGGTACCGAAAGGCATGATTCTCGTCGAGTAGATAGACAATTGCGTGGACGAGCAGGACGACAAGGGGATCCAGGGTCTTCACAATTTTATGTTTCTTTAGAAGACAATTTGATGCGATTGTTTCAATCTGATCGAATTGCCAAATTAATGGATAAAATGGGACACAAAGAAGGTGATGTTATTCAGCATTCTATGGTATCCAAATCCATTGAAAAAGCTCAAAAGAAGGTTGAAGAAAATAATTTTGGTATTCGTAAACGTCTATTAGATTATGATGATGTAATGAATATTCAAAGAGAAGCTATTTACAAAAAGAGAAATAATGCACTTTCTGGAGATCGGTTATCTGTGGATTTGAATAATATGTTTGTGGGATTGACTCAGTCTATGGTAGAAATGCACAAACAAAATGGAAATTATGATACTTTTAAAGAAGCGTGTTTAACCATATTAGGGCTTGATCCTACGATTGATTTAGATCAATTTAGAGATGGAAGTGTTGATGATACTATAAAGATGCTTCAAGATCAAGTTTTTTCAAATTATAAAAATAAAGAAAAATCAATAGTTGACGTATTATTACCTTGGATTAAAAATATCAAAAAGACGGAGGGCGATCGTTATAAGCGAGTAGCTATTCCATTTTCTGATGGTAGAGCAAAGCCTTTAAATATTTCTGCAAATATTAATAAAGCCATTGAAACAGAAGGCAAATCTATCATGACCGATATTGAAAAAGCGGTTACGCTTGCTTTAATTGATGAATCTTGGAAAGAGCATTTAAGATCCATGGATGAATTGAAAGATTCTGTACAAGCAGCTTCTTTTGAACAAAAAGATCCATTGGTTATTTATAAAGTGGAAGCGTATCAATTGTTTGAAGAATTGATTTATAAAATCAATGAAGAAGTAACTTCTTTATTATTAAATGGAAAATTGATAGTAGAAGGTCCAGTAAGAGAGGCTAAGCAAGAAAAATTGGATACAAGTAAGATGCAAACCAGCCGAAGTGAAGACCAAGAAGCGATGAAAAAAGCAGCTTCACAAGCTGGACAGCAACAAAGACAAAAAGTACAGACTTTTAAAAGAACAGAGAAAAAAGTTGGTAGAAATGAACCATGCCCATGTGGTAGTGGCAAGAAATTTAAGCAATGTCATGGTAAGTAAACATTCAAAATATTTGGAAAAATAATAGAGAAATGGTTAACGATACATATGGCTTCCTTCTAAATATTCAAAAACTTCGGGAGTTACTAAATATTCTATAGAGTGACCTTTTTTGATGCAATTTCGGATATAACTTGATGAAATTTGCATCAAAGGAGCGTCAAAAAGATGTACTTTGGCATGGGTTTGTAATACACCCAATTCATAATCGGGACGCTTATAGACATATATTTCATAATGTTTTAGAATTATATCTGCATTTTTCCATTTGTGAAAATGCTTCAAATTATCCCCCCCCATAATCAATGTAAATGCTTTATTGGGATATTTCTCTCTAAGATAGGTCAAAGTATCAATAGTATAAGATGGTTTTGGCAAATTAAACTCAATATTTGAAACGGATAGCTTTGGATTATTTTCTGTGGCAATTCGTGCCAAATACAATCTATCAGAATCTTTTGCCAATGAAGCCTTTTTCTTAAAAGGACTGTGGGGGCTTACCACCAACCAAACCTCATCTAAATCTGTTTGGGTTGCCATAAAATTGGCAATAATAAGATGTCCAACATGAATTGGATTGAAAGATCCAAAAAACAAACCCACTTTTTTCATCGACATCGATTAAGATTTTTAGTAATTTATCTAGTCAACATTACAGGCATCAAAAGCATCATAATAGATTCATTGTCTTCATTATCTGAAGGCAATAAAATACCAGGTCTATTGGGTAACGACAATTCTATCTTAGCATCATCAGATTCTAATACACTCAACATCTCGATAAGGAATTTTGCATTGAAAGCGATAATAAATTCTCCTGCATTTTCATCAAAATTACAAGGGATAGTCTCACTGGCTTCATTAGAAAAATCCAAATCTTGTGCAGTAATGGTCAATTCTTCTTTTTTAATATCGAAAATTACTTGATTGGTCGTTTTGTTTGCATAAATCGCAATCCTTTTCAAAGAACTTAATAAATCAGTTCTAGGTATCGTCAGTAGAAGTTCATTGTCAACAGGGATAACCGCCTTAAAATCAGGATATTTAGAATCAATTAGCCTACAAGACATCTGAATATCATTGAATTTAAAAAACGCATTTGCATTATTAAAGGCAATAGTTACAGAACCTGTATTTGGCAAAGAGTTTTTCAATAGTATCAATGATTTTTTAGGAATGATAAAGGTCGTCGATGTTTCTGTGGATATGTCAGAATAAACATATCGAACTAGCTTGTGAGCATCCGTTGCAACAAGGGTAATTTTATCAAAATCAACCTGAAAAAAGACACCAGACATTGCAGCTCTCATTTCATCATTACTTGCGGCAAAAATAGTTTTGTTAATTCCATTTATCAACGATCTTGTGGGCATCGTTACCGTATCTACTTCTTCTGGTTCAGGAATCTCAGGATATTCATCTGCATTTTCACCTGCCAATTTATATTTACCAAAGGAAGAAGTAATCTGAATACCGAAGTTGTCATCTACTCTAAAAGTGATAGGTTGCTGCGGTAGAGCTTTCAAAGTATCTATCAATATTCTAGCAGGTATAGCAATATCTCCATCCTTGTCTGACATGACTTCAAGGGAAGATGTGATTGAAGTTTCTAAATCAGACCCAGTTAAGGTAAGAAAATTGCTTCGAATCGAAAACTTAAAGTCTTCCAAGATTGGAATGACAGGATTTGGATTAATAGCTCCGCCACAAATTTGCAAATGCTTTAATAATTCTGTTGATGATACCGTGAATTTCATAGAAGTTTGATTTATTCAATCACAAAAATAGGTTTTTAATTCAAATTTGTCAACATGTTATCAAATAGAATAAAAAATAATCAAAACCTGCATCAGATACTCTAAAGTCAATTGCTGATATCCTTGGTGTATAACTATGTGATTTGTTGCATCACATGATCAGCAGTTTCTACACAATTGCGATCTTTATTTAAATATTATAATGGGTTTGGGGTTGATGGGGGAAGTTGGGTATATAATTTTGATAAAACAGTGACTAAGCCATCCCACCCATACCTTTAATAATAGTGATATCGACAACCAACTATCAATAGTTCATCTTCCGAATAAGAGTACACCAATCGATGTTCCTTATCGATTCTTCTCGACCAAAAACCCACTAATTCAAATTTTAATGGTTCAGGTCCACCAGTTTGAAGTGTACCGCCATTTGGAATGTTTGAAAGACTATTTATTTCCGTTTTTACAAGAGAGAGATATCAATATTCTTTGCCGTTGCGAAATCATCAACCGCCTTCAAATTAGTAGTATTCACTCTTAACAACGGCAAATCAAATAAAGCATCCCACACCTTAACCGATCCATACCCCTCCAAACCATTTTCAACAACACATCT
>CAZOHX010000144.1:0-6669 GCA_964579315.1 uncultured Saprospiraceae bacterium | reverse complement strand
AAGCCTGATATCCAAAGTGAATTATCCCCCTTTTTCCAATTTTCATCTAAGTAATTGGCTTTAGTCGAAGCAAAAACAACACTTTGTTTGAAAAAGGATGGAAAATAATCATCATTGGGACTATTAACAAATTCCTTGCTAATTTTAAAATCCCCTTTCTTATTTTTTCGGTAATTCGCTATTTCACAAGATTTAGCATATTGAGCACCTTCTAAAATATAGGCTTCTTTATAGGTATCAAACCATTTTTTTGCTGTTTTATAATCCCCTAAACCCATCAATACTTTTCCATATGTTTTTAAGTCATCTGGTGACAAATTTCCAAATTGAACAATTTTTTTATAGTATGCTTTTGCATCCGTCAAACGGTTGGCATAAAATGCAATTTTCCCTAATTTACTCAATGCTTGAATATTATCAGGTTGTTTTGCAATTACTTTTTTGTAAGCATTCAATGCCTTAGAATAGGCATGAATTTCAAATAATTTATCGGCTTTTCGAATAGATTGTGCCTGCAAAGAGTATCCTATTCCTAGCAATAGAAATAAGAAGATGATTGGTTTAATCGTTTTTGTCATCATAGTTTGTTCGTTTCAATATGTTCGTCATTTTCATCATATATAAAGAAATACTGTATCTTTTTAGTATGTGAAAATCAATTTTTCTTTACTTGTTTTAATTTCAACAAATTAAAGGCATTTTTACTCAAGCCCGATATATTTTTCCCTGAGAATTGTGCTGTTTCATCATAAAATAAGAAAATAACAGGAGCTTCATCCACTAAAATTTGATCCATCTTTTGATATAAATTATATCTTTTTGCTTCATCATTTTCCTTAATAGAGGCCTCATACAAAGCGTCAAATTTCTTATTTTTAAACCTAGTATAATTCGGTGGAGCTGGCTGTTTTCCATAAAATACACTAAAAAAGTTTTCCGCATCAGGATAATCTGCAATCCAAGACCCTCTAAAAAAAGGAACTTGCTCCTTGCTCATCATATTTCTTAAAGTAGCAGGCTCAACCACATCAATCTGTACTTTAATACCTATATCATTCCATTGCCTAGTGATAAAAGTACAAATATCTAAGTAACTTTTTGTGGTTTGAAGCTTTATTTCTGGAAAATTCTTTCCATTTGGATAACCTGCTTCTGCCAATAATTTTGATGCTTTATCCGTATTAAACGTATAACCTTTAACTTTTTCAGCATTAAAAGAGGGTAATCCGATGGGCGTAAATCCTGAATTTGCAGGTTTACCAACATTATTTCTAAGGCTTTTTAACATTTGTTTTCTATCAATGGCATAATTTAAGGCTTGTCGAACTTTTTTCTTTTCCAAGGGAGATCCGTCTTGCATTTTCATACGAATTCCCAAATATTCTGAATTTAGAAATGGATTTTTTTGAAAATTAAATTTTGAAGCCAAATTTAATTTCAAACTCCCATCCGATTTCAATAATTCGTTGACAAAGGAAGATTCTATTCCAGCTAAAAAATCCAATTTTCCACTCATAAACTCCAAAAAGGCGGTCTTTTTATCTCCAATAAAACTTACTTTTATAGCATCTAAATACGGCAATCCCTTTTCAAAATAATGGTCATTTTTGGTTAAAAACAAAGATTGATTCTCTAGCCATTTTTTAAATTTAAAAGGTCCCGTTCCTACGGGATGACTTCTAAATGATTTGCCATATTTCTCAATGGCTTCCTTGGGTACAATGGATAAATAGTGCATAGATAATATTCCCAACATGGGTCGAAATGGCTTGGACAAAGTGAGTTGAAATGTATGTTCATCAACAACTTTAAACGGGTCTGGTCCCAATTTACCATTAAAAACCCATGTGCCTGGAGAGCCTGTTTCAGGAGCTAACAATCGTTCATAACTATATTTTATGTCGTTGGCGGTCACTTTTCTCCCTTTTCCATTGGAAAAAGCTGCATCATCATGAAAAAATACATCATCTCTAAGCGAAAAAGTATAAACTAATCCGTCATCTGAAATAGTCCATGATTTAGCGATGGCTGGGATAATATTGAGATTATCATCCAATTCTACCAAGCGATTGAATAGGTGATCCACCGCCCAAATATTACTTTGCATTTTAGCAAAAGCGGGATCTAAGGAGGTGACTGCCACATCTTGATTGTATCTAAAAATAGTTTTTTTATGGGCTGAATTTTCGGGTTTGGAGCTATGATCTCCTCCACATGACCCAAATAAAACAGCTACAAAAATAAAAATATAGGTTTTCAACTTCTGCATTACTTCAAATCTTTTTTAAATAGTTTTTGCAATTTTGCTACTTTTGGAGAAATAACAAAAGTACAATAGGGATTTTGATCCCCAACTCGATCATAATAATCATCATGCTCCTGCTCCGCCACATAAAAATTCTTAATCATTTCTATTTTAGTTACGAATGGCTTTTCCCAAATTTTATCATTTTCTGCTTCATTTTTGGAGGCTATTGCTATGTTTAATTGAGCTTCATTTTCACAAAAAACAGCTGACATGTACTGTGGTCCAATATCTTTTCCTTGCCCATCGACTTGGGTAGGGTCATGCAGATGCCAAAACATGTCTAAAATCTGCTTCAATGAAATAATTTCATTGTCAAAGTGAACTTGCACTACTTCAATATGACCTGTGGTTTTCTCACAAACTTCACGATAACAAGGATTTTTTACATGCCCACCAGAATAGCCAGAAACCACTTTGGTCACGCCATTTACTCTCTTATATAAGGTCTCGATACACCAAAAGCATCCTCCCCCTAAAGTGATTTTTTCTATCATTGATTCAATAATTTAATAAAATCTTCTTTACATTCTGATAATTTCTCTGAAGATAAAAAAGTTTCTCGATTGTATTTATCCTTCAAAATATGGTGGGGCAAAGCATTAATTTTCATCACCTTTTGAAAAGATTTAAAATCCAAAGCATACACATTTGTACCCACAATTTGTTGTGAGGCAAGCGTAGATTTCCAAGTATTCTCATCATCATCCAGATTCACATTTAATAAAACTATCCCCATGTTTTTAAGTTCATTTCTAAATGCCATCGTCTCCCTAAAACTTTGCAAACAAGGGCCACACCAACTTGCCCAAAAACTAATATAAACGGGTTTTCCCTCAAAAATACCTAAATTTTGCTTCATTCCCAATTCATTGGTAAAATTAAAATTTGTAACAGATTTTTGTTCCACAAATTGCAACTCTCCACCGAAAACAGATTCTAAACTTTGGGTAAATTCTGGATACTGATTAAAACGCTTAAATTCCTTAAATTTCTTGAGTACTACGTCCGATGCTCCGCTTAGATAAGCATTTTTCATGAGGACACTCATCATAAAAAACTTAGTTTTATTACTCAAATTTCGATTTATAAAACGATAATAATCTAATCCTTTTCCTTTAACTGGAGTTTCCAAATTCAGATAATGCATAAAAGCGGTCACCATATTCACATAACTAGGGAAAGCCAAATATTTTTCATCATTTACATCAGAATCTTGCAATAATTGATATTTAATCCAGACATTACGCAATCTATCGCCACTATACCGCTCTTTATTCAATAAAAAATACACAAATTTATTGGTTTCGTAATGCCAGCCAGCCAATTTTTTAAAAAATTGTCGAGCAGGAAAACTAATCGCTTTTTGATTTAAAATACTTTGCTTTTGAAAATCGTATTGCTGTTTGATCACTTGAAAATAATCCAATTCCAAATAGCCTTTTGCTTGTTCATAGATTACACTATCTATTTTAGTTACCAAATACCCTTTTTTATATGCTTTGGTCAAATGATGTGGCAAATCATTCGATACAAATCTTTTATAAAAATTATTATCGGCTTCATTCTTTCCGCTAAAATAATAGGACTCTGGAGCATCTGCATCTATATGAATATTGATTTCTTTAGAAAGTGGAGAGACAAAAACTGGGATGATTTGTTCTGACAATTCAAAATGAGCAATTTGCAGATTTTTTATTTCAATGGACAACTTAAATTCATTTTTGTCATTTAATTTTGCAGCGTATTTAAATTGCTCCCCCGTTAGATCATTAATTTGGATTAAAATATTGATATTTTCTGTTCGGGGATGATCTACCTGCCCTGAAAATATCACTTGATTGGCATTTACAAACCAAGTAAATGAGCAAAAGAGCATGAGCAAAATATTTTTCATCAAAGTTGTTTTTGTTTAAAAATAGTCCGAGAATACTTAGTTTCCTTGAAAAATAAGGATTTCAAAAGCTCTCAAAACATGGCAAAAATAACAAATTTGTTGTATATATTTTGTATATTGAAAAAAAATAGGAAAGTCTTTGGGTAATTATGACAAGGAATAAATTGGTTTGAAACTCACCAATGGCAGAAACTATAACTGAACACCACGTTTTCATTCATCCATAGCACACATGGCAGCCCCCACCACACCTGCTACATTTTTCATAGTGGCGGGCATCACCTTTGCTTTGAGTTTTAAATGTTTTTGAAATTCTGCCATCTTTTTACTTACTCCTCCCCCAATTAAGATTACGTCAGGCCAAATCATTTCTTCTATATATTTCAAATATTCATTCAGACGCTTGCCCCATACTTTCCATGATAAATCCTGCTTTTTTCGTACTACATTGGATGCATATTTCTCGGCAATCATGCCATGCATTCTTGCAAAGCCCAATTCCGTGTTGGGGACCAATGCTCCATTTACAAAAACGGATGAGCCAATCCCCGTGCCAATCGTCAAAAGCACTACTACCCCATTTTTAAATTCTGGTTTACCAAAGTGAATCTCTGCCATACCTGCCGCATCTGCATCATTGACGACAGACACTTTACACCCTGTATATTGCCCCAATAATTGTTGTATATCGACCCCAATCCACGCTTTATCAATATTGCTTGCGGTCTTTACAATCCCATCCATGACGACAGCAGGAAAACCGCAACCGATATCTCCTTTCCAATTAAGTTGATCAACCAATTCTTTAACTTTTTCGGCTACCGCTACGGGAGTTGCAGGTTTTGGAGTTAAAATTCTAACTCTTTCTGAGACAACTTCACCTGTTGTCACATCGACGATCGAACCTTTTATCCCCGTTCCTCCAATATCAATACCAAGAATTTTTTTACTCACTATGTTAAGATTTAGAATTGCAAAGATATAGAGCTTGATTGAAAAACACATCAAATTTGAAAATTATTCTTTTAAAAAATTATCATCCGTTGACAAAACCTTTGAAAATAAAAATCCAGATATTACATCTTTTGCAACTTACAACCTATATTTGTGAACACAAAAACGAACATTTACTCCTTATGGCAAATAATTTTACAAAATGGTTAAATGATCTTCCAACGATTGCTAGATTTTTTTTAGTAGCTTTGGTCATTGTTTTTATTAGTTTTTTAGCTCCAAATAATACGAGATTTAAATATGAATTTCAAAAAGGACAAACTTGGAAATACAACGATTTATTTGCCACCTTTGATTTCCCAATTTCAAAAACAAAAGAAGAAATTGATCATGAAATTGCTTCGGTAGAAGCCGATTTTTCTCCATATTATGAGAAAAGTGAAAGTATTTCCAACCAACAAAAGAAGCTTTTTATTGATATTTTTAACCAACAAATTGCGGAAGCTAAAAGAGACCATCAATTTAAAAACGTAATCTCAAAACCTGATACTTATAAAAAGTTTGGATTAAAATTGTTGAATGAAATTTTTAAAAAAGGTGTCGTAGATTTAGATCCATCGCATCAATCTAGGGGTTTTGTCATCAATATTGTAGAAGGAAATACGACAACTAAACAAACCATTGAAAATATACAAACGGTAAAAACTGCTAAAGATAAATTAGGAGATATACTACCTGCTAGTAAATTACGAGAGCCCGAATTCTTGCTTCCCATTTTAAATAAAGTGATTGTTCCAAACATAAAATATAGTCCTAGTTTAACCCAAAAATTCAAAGACAATCAACTTGAAAATATCATTCCGACTCAAGGTTTAGTAAAAAATGGTGCATTAATTATTTCAAAAGATGGCATCGTAACAGATGATATTTATCAAAAATTGGTATCTTACAAACAACAATATGAGCAATCAATCAGTTCCAAAAGCTCTTTTCTAGGTGTATATTCTGGCTATTTGTTAATTATTTCCGCTATTATTTTCATCTATGTTCTGTTTTTAAAAACACAAGAAAAAGAGATTTATTACAGCCTAAAACACCTTATTTTCATGTTTTTGTGGTTTGTCGCCTTTAGTTATTTAACATATGTTGTCAAAAAAGCAGGTATAAATCCATTTATTATACCCTTTTGCATCGGACCATTTATTGTCAAATATTTTTATAACAGTCGAGTGGCATTATTGACCCATATATCCATTATTCTTATGATTAGTTTGATTGGAAATTTCGGGTATGAATTTGTTTTTATACAAATATTAGCAGGAATTGTAGCGAGTTTAACCTTTGAGGGGAATAGAGATTGGTCTTCCTTTTTTCAAACCATACTATTTATCTTTTTGACCTATGTCATTATTTATTTTGGAATTTCCTTTATCAAAGAAGGTAAAATTTCTGCCATCAATTGGGCCCCTTACAGTTATCTAATAATTGGTAGTTTTTTGTTGATGTTGGCTTA
>CAZOHX010000143.1:0-6676 GCA_964579315.1 uncultured Saprospiraceae bacterium | reverse complement strand
CATCGGGTCCATTTACTGTAATTTTTCCAAATACTGTTTTGGGTTTAACATCAACATCCGAAGTATCTAAAAATACGATATCAAAACCACTTCCATCCATACCAAACTCTAGAAAAGATTCAGATTTTGTAGTTCCAATCACTCTAAATTTGGCAGTAGCTATCAATGTTGTATCCTTAAATTGTGTGCCATATAAGTCATTAGTAGCATCATAACTCACTATTCTAACGATATTGGTCTTTGTTTTTTTAGAAGTAAAAGAAAAAGCATGAGATGACATATACTCATCTTTTACATCAATATATTCGAGGACAGTACTGTCCCAAATTATTGCAAATTGAATAGCATATAAATTGGTTTCAAAGCCAGCAAAACTGATAGGCATAGAAATAATTTTTCCTGGCTCGGTGATGATATCTTTTGAAAAGATGGTAGGTTGTGCCAATACAGGCACAACGAACCACATTAGCAAAGCAAAATATAACAATATTTTTTTAATCATTTTTATAACGGTTTTGGTTACGGCTTTTGTAAACAAGTGATACATAAAGCAAATATGAATTTTAATACATTTAAAATTCAACAAGGGTAAATAAAACGTGGAAATAGAGTCCCTTTAGGAAAAAGGTACGGCAAAATGCCATTTAGAATTGGATGACTGTGTCATCTCAGGTCGGGACTATAAAACTTGTTTTTCTACCGAGTCAAATTTTGGAATAAATTAATTCTTTAATTTGCTCGAATCGAAACATTGAAATACAGATATACTGTATCGGGAAAGTTTCGGTTCATGTTCACTATCATCCAATGGATTTTTATTTCCACGAGAATCATATTGCAAAGTTACAAGAATCATTCCATCAAAAACATACCTAAAAAACGGTATTTTTCGCATTATCAATAAATAAAATAGGTGCTGACACAATATTATAGGGGGAGCAATACCTGCAAAAGGCGTTGTTTACCTATTGAGATATGGGAAATATGGAGAGAAAAATGTATTATTTTTTCTAAAAAAAAGTAATACATTCCTAAACTAAACTATTATCATAAGCGATTTTAATCAATCCAGCAATATTACTGACACTTAATTTTCGCATAATATTTTTTCTATGAACGCCAACGGTTTGATCACTGATGTACAGTTCGTCTGCAATCTCTTTATTACTAAGTGCTTGAGTAATTAGCCGCAAAATTTCCATTTCACGCTTAGTCAAATTATACTTTTGTATAAAACTATCTTCAAATTTTTTCTTTGAACCATGTTCTACTAAGCCATTTTTTCGCCAAGCTTTTCCTACCAATTCTACACCATCTCCAAGGTAAGTTTTGCCTTGAAGCACTACATCTATGGCAAATAACAAATCTTTTGGGTCTGAATTTTTCAAAATATAACCATCCACACCAGATTTAAAAGCAGATTTAACCAACTTTACTTCATCATACATGGTCAAAGCTAAAATTCTCAAATCTTTATATTTCTTTCTAATCGTTTCCAAAACTTCCAAACCATCACTTTCTGGCATATTCAAATCCAATAAAACCAAATCTGGAATTTCCTTCTCAATTAAACTTATCAACTCATTACCATTCAGGGCTTCCCCCAAAATATGAAAAGAGTATTTTTGAGACCGACCCAAAATATTTTTCAACCCTTCGGTGAAAAGTTGGTGGTCATCAGCTAAAAGAGTATTTACGACTTGTTGCATATTAGAAAATAGGTTCTGGGTTATAAAATAAATCTACCAAATAGTGTTTAAGTAACCTGTCTATATTTAAATAAACAAATCTAGTGCCATATTTTATTCTTAGTTTTCTACAAATATTTCTTTGGCCAATTGCCATCGTGTCATTAGGGAAATGACGCATTAGAGGGATATGTATATTTGAGAACATCATGCTCTTCATTTTTTTATCATGGGACTAAAACCATTCACTCAAATAGAATGAATGAAACAAAGTTACTGAATAATTTACGCTTCACAAAAAAATATACCACATTTTAGGTAGAAACTATAAAATCATTCTATTTTAAAGATACGGACAAATTGAAAATAGGTTCGATAATAAATAATAAATATTGAGTGTGTGACAAAATGTGGGAATCCATACCATTTGGTAGGCAGGATCGGATAGTGCCGCAGCTACGCTGCTATTTTTCTGTTCATTGCCCGTTGGGCTATAGGTAGTATCGTGGCTTTGCCACTTTCCAACATGGTGTGGCAATGCAATATTGTAAAACCAATATCTTCCTCTATATGTCACACACTCATAAATATTTGTACAATCCATCTATTGAAATACTTGGAATACATTGTATCTTTACTTTTTTATTTAAAAAAATATTAATGAAAATTACACCCTGTGTTCCTATTCATTTAGATATTCTACAAAAAAACAATATCAAACTTTTTATTAAAAGAGATGATTTGACTCACCCATTGGTCTCGGGCAATAAGTGGAGAAAAATGAAATATAATATTCTTGAAGCTAAAAATTTGGGTTTTGAAACATTACTTACGTTTGGGGGTGCATTTTCAAATCATATCCATGCAACCGCTGCTGTTGGGCAAACATTTGGGTTTAAAACTATTGGAATAATTCGTGGAGAAGCAGCATCTATTTCAAATAGCACACTTTCATCTTGTATTCAAATGGGCATGCAGCTTCATTTTATATCCAGATCTGATTATAAACTTAAAAATAATTCCGATTTTCAAAAACAATTAGTAAAAAAGTTCGGAAAGTGCTATATCGTTCCCGAAGGTGGAACAAACACTTTTGCCGTGAAAGGCTGTGCGGAAATCATTACGGAAACTATCCCACAAATTGATGCGAAAATCGACTATTGGACCGTAGGTTGTGGAACTGGCGGTACTGCAAGTGGAATGATTCTCGGTACTAAAAACAAATCCAAAGTCATTGCTTTTTCTGCCCTGAAAGGAGATTTTCATAAAAATGATATTAAAAACTTAATCAATGATGATAAACTTAATCATTGGGAAGTCAATACGGATTATCATTTTGGTGGATTTGCTAGATATAAACCTGAATTGGTGGAGTTTATTAATAATTTCAAAAAAGAAACCAATATTCAACTAGAACCTATCTATAATGGAAAAATGCTTTTTGGGGTATTTGATTTGATTAAAAAAGGATATTTTCCGAGGGATTCTACCATTGTTGCCATTCATACTGGTGGGCTTCAAGGAATAAAAGGTTTTAATGAAAGATACGGAAATTTGATATCTTAGCGTTTGGTAAGTTATATAGTCATTCAGTTAAGAAGTAATAAAGTGCCATTTACAATATTAAGTAGTTAAAAAAGTTTTTATGATTTTTAGAATAGTTTTTTTTATTTCCTTTCTTTCATTATTAATAGGATGTAAATCTTCACCTAAGACAGAAGGAAATTTAAAATTACCCGATAGTTTTGTACAATTCTATGAGCGTTTTCACTCTGATAGTATTTTTCAGATGAATCATATTATTTTTCCATTAAGTGGCGATCCTGGCTCATTGGATACAACCGATTCTGCTAATTTTCATTGGAAAAAATCGTCATGGACGCTTCATAGACCAATCACCAATAAGGAATTTAAAAAGCAATATACCATAATCGATACTTCAATTATTACAGAATATATATACCATCCAAGGGGATATGGATTGGAGAGAAGATTTGCCTATATGGATCATGATTGGTATTTGATTTATTATGGTGGGATGACTAAATTAGAGTGAAAAAATCGAGTGTGTGACAAAAATGGGATTTGAACAAAATATCTTATGCAACTTCAATTTTTTAATTATTTTTTATTTTAGAGGGGAGGTTTTCCTATTTCCAACGATAAGTAAGTGTACCCCATAACTTATCTAAATGCCGAGAATATGAAAACACGTAAAATAATGATCGTCGAAGATGGACGAGATGCACAAGAAAATATGGCTGCATTAATCGAATTGTTCTGTCCAAATGTTGAAATCGTAGGTTACGCAGATAGCATCCGTGATGCAGTATCTCATATACACCAGCATCATCCCGATATTATATTTATGAATATCATGCTTCGTGATGAAAATGCCTTGGATCTTCTTGAAGTTTTGATTCCAATTAACCTACACGTTGTTTTTACTACTTCCTTGGATGGTTATGCCGTAGATGCTTTTAAAGCAAATGCAGTTGACTATCTGATGAAACCCATTGATCCAACAAGATTAATAAACGCTGTGAATAATGATCATCCCCTATTTGATAGTCAAAATAATGAATACCAATTCAAAAATTTGTTGCAAACCCTTAAAAAAGATAAAATAAACCGATTGTGTATTCTCTCTCAAGACCAAGAAATTGCGTTTATTGACATCAATGAAATAAAATACATCAAGGGGAATGGTACGCATTCTGTTTTTTACATGACAGATGGTAGGAAAATCGATGCAAATAAAAATTTAAATTATTATTATTCGATTCTTGAAAAAAGTAAATTCTTTAGATGTCATCATTCCTATATTGTTAATATTGATCTCATTATTCATGTTGACCCTGCAAATGGAATTATTGCTCTAGAAGATGATGTACATATTTCTGTGACACGCAACCGTCGAGATGAATTAATTGATATTCTTGGATAATTTTCAAGTGCTCGATACTGTTTTCAAAAACATTTTCAAACATAAGCCGTTCTATTCTTTGTGTTGATATAATTCTTTTTTAATTTTATCAATTCAATACCCATTAAGATATAAAACTTGGTTTTTTATGAAAATCTTTGTGGTAAAAAATAAATTTTAATAACAAGTTTTTGAAAATCATGAAAATCCAAACCGCAGAACGTGTTTCTCACAAAGATAAATCCGACAACTTCGTATATCAAAGATCTGTCCTCGCCTATGTCGAAGCAGCGAAATTGGTTTCAGGACGTGTCCTAGAAATCGGAACAGGCAGTGGTTATGGCATCGAAATCATTGCCGATCATGCGGATGAATTTGTGACTATTGATAAATTTGAAACGGATGAGCTCTCCAAAAAAGAAATCCAAGCTAGATCCAATGTCAAATTCATGCAAATGAATGTGCCGCCACTCAAGGGGATTGAAGACAATAGCTTTGATTTTGTGATTTCCTTTCAAGTTATTGAACATATTCAAAATGATGGATTATTTGTATCGGAAATACACAGAGTTTTGAAAAAAGGGGGTAAGTTTATCGTGACCACCCCCAATAAAAAGATGTCTATCACAAGAAACCCATGGCATATCAGAGAATATACTGTCAATGAATTGGATGTTTTATTGAAAAAATCTTTTCCTAAAGTGAATAAAAAAGGAGTACTTGGAAATGATAAAATCATGAAATATTATGAAGAGAATAAAAAATCTGTTCATAAAATCACTCGTTTTGATATTTTCAACCTTCAATATCGCCTTCCAAGACAAATCCTACAAATCCCATACGATATTCTCAATCGTATGAATCGCAAAAAATTACTCAAAGAGAATACAGATTTAGTTTCAGATATTGTTATGGATGATTACTTTGTACAACAAGCGACAGATAGCTGTTTCGATTTATTTTATATTGCGGAGAAATAGTTTTTTGGGTAGTGTCAACCCCTATTTATAAAATGTCGCCTACTAAACATTTTATTTTTTTTCCACAAAGAAATTGGAATTCTAACTAAAAACAACGATATTAGAAACTCAAACGAAGTTCCAATATGCGTATCTCTATCACTCTACTTTCTTTGTGTTGGTTCCTAAATGGATTTTCACAACCCTGTGATTACCCATTTCCACCATCAGATTTTTGTAGTAAAGCTCCTATCTTATGTACACTTGATAATTATTGTTCGAGTAATAAAAATGCGACAAATTCAGGACAAATAGACGCTTTTTGTGGTGTGATTGAAAATAATAATTGGGTATCTTTTGTAGCTGATACCAAAGAACTAGAAATAGAAATCACCGTTTCCAATTGTAAAAAACAATACGGACTACAAGTTCAAATTCTATCAACTGATAATTTTATTACATTTAAGTCCGTTTCAAATTGTATTGATCCTGTGCTGTCAAAGGCAACTCTTATAGCGAAAAATCTAATTAAAGGAAAACGATATTTTCTTATGACGGATGGTAAATCCACAGATGTGTGTGATTATTCCTATAAGGTGATTCGTGGTAGTACGCTTGCTCCTACTTTTGCTGAAATTAAAACACCCGATGTACTTTGTGACAATCAAAGTATTCTTTTGGAAGCTAAAACCCCATTTCTGAATGCCGAATTCAACTACCAGTGGTCAACGACGGATGGGCATATCAAATCAAATACTCAAATTTCATATATCGAAATTGATCAACCAGGAACTTATAAAGTCGTAATTAGTGAAATAGGAGGATGTAGTGATTCGACTGAAATCACCATCAATCAACTTCCTAATCCTATTGTCAATATTGAAACACCTGATACTTTTAATTGCAAACAAAATACTAGAATAACCTTACATGCTACTAGCAATCAGGCTAATTTTTCCTATTTTTGGACAACGCTTGATGGTGATATCATTTCGGGGGCAAGTACAAAAAATCCAATAATTAGTAAGCCAGGCTTATATACTCTGATTGTCTCCAATCCTGAAACTGGATGTTCTACATCTTCAACAGTTGAAGTTGAGCGT
>CAZOHX010000142.1:4031-6693 GCA_964579315.1 uncultured Saprospiraceae bacterium | reverse complement strand
AATCAAGATTTTTCTCATTCAATTCAGACGTATCTCCTTTAATAGCCATAATATCAATGAAGTTTTTGACGTTTTTAAACAAACAAGAAATTATTCCAAGAAAATTAATATCTTGTGGAAGTTAGATTATTCAAAAATTATAAAAATATGAAATACATCATTGTTTTAAGCATTTTAACCATTTCGCTCTTTTTGTCTTGTAAATCACAAAAAAACGCAAAAAAAGTGCAAAAGTCGGTCGAAAAAGAAGCACAAGTCGTCCCAAAAGATCCAGCACATCCTTCTAGACGTCCGATGAAAATTTTGGAATTCAAGAAAGGAGCTTGTCATGGAAGATGTCCCATTTATACTATGACTTTTCTATCAGATGGAACGGTATATTATGAAGGAGAACAATTTTCAAAGAAAATGGGCGTACATGCTATGAAAATTTCACAAAAAGAGATCAATGACATCATGGAACGATGTAATCATGCAGATTTTAGCAAATTTCCCGAACATTATGAGAGTCGAATCCCCGATTGGGCGAGTAATACCGTTATCTATTATGGTGGAAAAGAGCCAAAATCTACCACATGGAATGAAGCATCCAATCCATTTTTGGAATCTTTACGAGAAACGATAGAAGAGATAGAAAAAAGACCCAATTGGAAAATAGAAAACAATCAATCCTTACCAGACCATACGATTTCCAACCAAATATTAATAGAATTGGCACCCAAAATGAACATTGAAAAATTAATTTCTAAATATAGAGCATACACTCTTAAAGTTGTAAAAAGAATTGCCCCACAAAGCAATCTCTACCTCGTAGAATTTGATAATAAAAAAGTGCCCCCTTTCGTTATGCTCAACAAATTAATGGAAGATGAATCAATTTACAATGCTCAATTTAATAAGAAACTTTCACCAAGATAAAAAATGGGCTGTTTCAAAACTTGAAACAGCCCATTGCATTTTTATAAAGTAAGTGGTACTAAATAATTACTTACCACCATCTAATTCATCTTGCAATTTATTCAATTCCTCCCATTTACCATTTGCTGCCAATTCTGATTGAGTTGGCCAACTTCCTGGATTGTGTACTCGGTAACGATTACCTGCATTATCCAATATTTCTTGCAGTCTTTCCACTTTGGTATTTGCTAAACCTGCGAAAGTAAAAATACCGCCATCGTTCAAAAGACCATTAATTTTTGGTCCAATACCTTCAATTTTTGTTAAATCATCCTTATGTCCCTTTGCAGATGCAGAAGCAACTGGTGCGGCAGCAACATTAGTGACCATACTTAATTTCCAAGCTACTAAAACACCATTATCTCTTGGCATAGTATCATTTACAGTCATTGTCCATTTACCAACAGAATTTTCACCAATAAAATCAGCTAAAACAGATTTATCATAAGTTTGACTAATTCCTTTTTGGTTTCCACCAACTTTATCTCTAATGACAACTGTGGTACCCGCAGGAGAAGTTAAATTTAGAATCAAATCACCTACATAACCATGTTCAATATCAACATGAGCGGTTATGTCAGTAATTGTACCTCCTTGATGGCAAATTTGCGAACTTACCAAATCACTTTCATCAACAATAAAAACCTCACTTTTCTTAGCATTTGCTAATTCAAAATCTAAAGTCCAATCCACTACACATCCACTATCTCTTGCCCCTGAATCAATCACCTGCATAGTCCAATTACCTTTAGACTTCATACCTTCAAATCCTTCTACTGCAAAAGTAGCATTGATATTTTTCTCCCCTTTTCTTGTTGGAGTTAATACATCAACAGTGGTACCATTTGGACCAGTTAGTTTAATACTGATGTCACCATTAAAAGGGTGCTCAATATTAACAGTAAGACTTACAGCTTTCACTGTCAAGTTTCTGTGAAAATTAATAACATCAGTCAAGCCATTTGGGTCATTGTCTGGAATCGCTTTGTTGATTACTCTTTGCTTAGAATACTTCATTCTATATAATGTTTAAGTGTTTAAAAAAATTATTTACCTCCATTTAATTGATCTTGTAGTGCATCCAACTCTGTCCATTTCCCGTCAGCAGCCAATTTAGCTTGTTGGGGCCATGTATTGGGTTTATGCATTCTGTATCTTGGCCCTGCCTTATCCAAAATTTCCTGAATAACAGAAACATCAGTCTTAGACAATTCTTCCCAAGTATAAATATTCCCATCAAAAAGCAGTTGTTCTATCTTTGGACCAATTCCCTCTATTCGTTTTAAATTATCTCTTTTTTGTGCTCTTTTTGGAATTTTAATTCCTCTGTTTTTTGATTTAGATTTAAACTCATTTAGCTCATTTGTCATATTTTCTATTTTCTTATGAGCTATGTTTATTTCATCTTTCAAAGTTGTAATTTGAGATTCATAGGTTTGAGCAGCCGTAGATCCAACTTCATTGACCACTTCTATCTCCTTAATCACTTCAACTGGCACTTCTACTTCAACTATCTTTTCGACTACTTTTTCGACTTCGTTGACCACTTCTATCTCTTTGATTACTTCTACGGGTACTTCTACGTTCACGATTTTCTCTACTTCTTTAATCACTTCGACAGGTACCTCTACGTTTACGATCTTCTCTACTTCCTTAATCACTTCAACTGGCACTTCTACTTCAACTATCTTTTCGACTACTTTTT
>CAZOHX010000142.1:3628-3931 GCA_964579315.1 uncultured Saprospiraceae bacterium | reverse complement strand
CGACTTCGTTGACCACTTCTATCTCTTTGATTACTTCTACGGGTACTTCTACGTTGACAATTTTCTCTACTTCTTTAATCACTTCGACTTCCTTAATTACTTCAACAGGCACTTCAACATTCACAATCTTCTCTACTTCTACGATTTTCTCTACTTCGTTGACTACTTCTATTTCTTTAACTACTTCTACATGTTTAATTACTTCAACTGGTACTTCTACGTTGACAATTTTCTCTACTTCTTTAATTACTTCGACTTCCTTAATTACTTCAACAGGCACTTCAACATTCACAATCTTCTCTA
>CAZOHX010000142.1:0-3528 GCA_964579315.1 uncultured Saprospiraceae bacterium | reverse complement strand
TACATGTTTAATTACTTCAACTGGTACTTCTACGTTGACAATTTTCTCTACTTCTACGATCTTTTCGACTTCAATCGTCTTCGGATTTTCATTGAATTCAATTTTCAAATTATCGTATTTTGCAGACCAACTACCAATTTCTGATTGATAATTAGCAATTTGTCCTTCCAAACTTGAATATTTAGCTTTCCACTGGTCTGTATTTTTTGAAGCATTATTAAAATCTGTCTGCAAAGCAAGATATTTAGCTTCCCAATTTCCAGCAGTCTGCTGAAAATCATTGTAGGTAGATTCAAGTTTTGCATACTTAGCTTCCCAACTACTTAATTGAGATTGATAGTCCGCTACTTGACTTTCAAGATTTGTATATTTCAATTTCCATTCATCAGTACTTTCATTACACCCTTTCAATTCTGACTGTAAGGCTACATATTTTGATTCCCAATTACCAGCCAACTGTTGATAATTATTTGATGCCGATTGTAAAGATGCATATTTTGATTCCCAACCACCAAGTTCTGATTTATAACCACTTACTTGTGATTGTAAAGATAAATGTTGAGTATTCACATTATTAAAATTGGATGTTAATTCAGATACTTTTGATCTAAACCAACTATAGACTCCTAAGCCTGATAGTGCCGCTGCTCCAAGCATTAATAGTAATGGCAGCCATGTACATAGTGACATAATATTTTTTTTAGTTTTTGTTAAATTGTTTTGTTTTCTACTTTAAAATCACTTCGACTCTACGATTTTTAGCTCTCCCTTCCTCAGTTTTATTACTTTCAATTGGGTGAGAACGACCAAATCCTTTTGTAGTCATTCTAGATGCTGATATACCTGCATTTTGAGTTACATATTTTTTGACAAAGTTTGCACGGTCTAAAGATAATTTTTCATTATAAGCCTTGACTCCTCTACTATCTGTGTGCCCACCAATATCAAGACTACTTTCAGAAACATGATCGAGATAATAATTTAAATCTGCGAAATCTTGACGTTGTTGTTCTGTCAATGTTAAATTATCGGAATTAGTATCAAAATACAAAGTGATTGGCTTACCATAAAGTCTTGATTTTATTTTACTCAAACGATCATTATTGTTCTCCAATGCTCCAAAACTTAGATGAACGCTATTATTAATAGTGTCTTTTACCAAACATAAATCTCCTTTCAATTTGGAAGTGAGATTTATTTGAGAGGATGGGCTACCCGATGCAACTAGAGATTTTTTAATTGCATTAGCCCTTGCTAATCCTAAATTGGGGAAAATACTTGAATTTTTTTCGTCAGCACTATATCGACCTTCAATCGTAATCATCCGATCTGAATGAGATCCTAAATAATTTGAAATCTTTTTAATACCAGCTTCAAGTTGCTGTTGTACAGGTAAAAAATCAAAATTAGACTTAATAAATCTAAAATTCTGTCTAGCTGTGAAAGCAAATTGATTGGAATCTTTAACGTCTAAAGTTGCATCACAGCCAGATTTCACAATAGGAACTATTGCTTTGCTAGGTGAGCTTTCAACGAAATCAGATGAACAAAAGTACTTGTTGGATATCCAAGCACCAAAGATTAACCATACAAAAAGTAAGCCTAACCAAAGTAACCATGATTTAAACATAATGTAAGTTTTTGTGTTTAATAATGTTTTATAATAAATTAATAATCTATGAACATAATTGTATCTTCATAACCACTGAATAAACCAAGTTAAATTACATACCAATGTAATAACTTGCCGAAAATCATCCAATTACATTTTAATAAGATAATTTTACACAATAAAGTTTTCCTTAATATCTCTGTTTGAAAGTTATTCTAAAAGTAGAATAAATTGTTTGAAGCGCTAATGTACAAAAAAAATATATTAATTTTAAAATATATGAATAAATTATTTATTTTACAATAGAAAACTGCTATTCTTAGTTTAGATTTTTGGGGATATGAATCTATCTTTAAAAATAAGAGCAAATAATTTTCCTAAATTTTTATATTTACTTGTGACATGACAATAATTTACTTCACTGAACTATACCATTATACTTGAGTAAAAATAGTAATGTTGCAATTTTTTTTAAAAAACATCTATTCAATTATTTTACAAGGGTATTCTCAGTTTAGATCTTAATGGATATGAAATCTTTTTCACGTGCCTGACATAATGCGAATTGAAACTCAAAAGTCAAAGTCTACTACCACCACTCAACTATCCCACCTCGCTCTCCATTGAGCATTTTTTGAGGCACAGAAGCTCTAATTACATCTGATAACAATTGAATTAACCTTTTTTTGACAAAATTTCGACTATAAACCAAACTTACTTCACGAAGTGGATGCGTATTCAAAAATGACTTTATCAAAGTATTAGGTGACATTTCGTGGTCAATTGCCAATTCTGGAATCAAGGTGTATCCTCCTTCAATTTGTACCATACGTTTTAGAGTTTCAAGAGAGCCACTTTCATATTCAATGGTGAATTTATTTCGATTTTCAGGATTATAATTACAGAGATTAACAACTTGAGATCTAAAACAATGTCCTTCAGACAACATCCACAAATCAGGGCTCTCCAAATTTTCTACCTGAATAAAATCCTGTTTCCCAAAAGGATGATCTTTATGGGTATAAACAAACATTTCTTCATAAAAAACGGGTTGGCTTTTGATACCCTTTGCTTCGATTGGTGTAACTAATATTCCTAAATCTATCATCTCATTATTTAGCTGAGCAATAATTTCAGAAGTCAATAATTCTACAACTTTTATTTTTACATTTGGATACAAACGTGTGAAATTCCCCACAAACAAGGGAAGTAGATAAGGTGCCAAAGTCGGAATAATACCAATAGTTAGTTCTCCAGAAATATCATTATTATAAGTTTTAATAATTTCATCTATTCTTTTGGATTCTGAGAGAATAACTCGTGCTTGTTGGATAATAAGATTACCGATTTCTGTCGGAATAATGGGGTGTTTTGATCGATCAAAAATAATTACCCCCAAATCTTCTTCCAATTTTTTAATTTGCATACTCAAAGTGGGTTGAGTTACAAAACAGGCTTTAGATGCTTCTACAAAGTGACGATGTTGATCCACTGAGATAATATATTCTAATTGTTGTAAGGTTATCATTAAATTTTTTATACAAATATAGTTAAAATCTATGATAGTATAAAAATTATCAATTGGTTTTATAAATAATTCTAACTTATCTTTGCATTATTAAATAAATAAAAAAAATTAGAAAATGGAAAATGTAAATGTAGAAAATCAAGGCAACTTTATGCCAAGGATTGGAGATCAAGCTCCAGATTTTGAAGCAGTAACGACCAAAGGGAAAATCAAATTCTCTGAATTTGCGAAAGGAAAATGGACGGTATTGTTTTCTCACCCAGCAGATTTCACACCCGTTTGTACAACAGAGATGAGTGGATTTGCTTTGAGAAAAGGTGAATTTGCAGCATTGAATACAGAATTAATAGGATTGAGTATTGATAGTGTGCATGCACATTTGGGATGG
>CAZOHX010000141.1:0-6703 GCA_964579315.1 uncultured Saprospiraceae bacterium | reverse complement strand
ATAAGTTTTTTGTTTTTTCTTTACATTTTGGCTAACGAACTTGCTATGAGCAATAGCGGAAAAATAGTTTAATTTAAATTAACTAATATTCTTGATTATATATCTAACAAATACAATAATCTTCACCAGCTATTGCTTATAGCTTTTGTTAGGGGTATGTGCTTTCTTCCTTGCATCTGTAATGAAGAACATGCATATTCACAATCTGAGCTATCAACTAAAGTTTAATAAAGGAAAAACAGTAAATGCTTCTACTTTAACGATACAAATTATAAGAAATATATATTTTATTTAGTCTTTTGCACCATTTTCTTCGTGTACTTCATCTTCATGATTTTCAACCTTTTCATTTTCTTCACCATCCTCTTTCTTTTCTGTTTTTTTTATAATTGTACCTTCGGGAGTAAAAATAACATCTATTTTCTTTTCACCTTTTTCAAGTTCGGTCTCGTAAGTGGTTTTCCCGTCTCTAACAATTTTTGTGGTTTCTCCTAATTCCCACCCCTTAAAATTGTTTTCCAAACTACTTTTAATTGCAGCAGGTAAATCGTCCTCCTCAATCTCTGTTTCAGTTTCAATTATGTTTCCTTTTGCGTTAAATAACAACGACATATCAACATCATCTTCCGATTCAAAGGTAACTTCATAATCATTTTCTTCTACATCCCATTTTACTTCATCGGCTTTTGGATGAAGAACTTTGAATTTTGCTTTTACTTGTGCGGGTACTTTTGATTCTTGTCCGTAAACTGTTCCTACTAGCAACGCTAGTACAATTACTAATAACTTTTTATTGGATTCCTCCGTTAAATGATATTATTTATTTAATTACAATATGAATTTAACAATCAATTTTGTAGGAAATTTGGAGAGAGTTCTTTTACCGCGAAACAAAGTAGTACGGAGCTTTCTAAAGATTATCAATTCATTACTCTTAAAAAAACTAATATTCAAAACGAATCTTAAAAAGATATCTGAATTCCAATTTTATTAAATGAAATAGCCTGAGCAATTTTTACACTTGAAATTTTAGAACTTTTCTCATTATTAAAATCAACAATAAACTCTCCGACAAAATAACCAATGGCTGCTCCAAGAAAAACATCGGATGCCCAATGTTTCCTTTTCCCAGGCACCCCTTTGAATATTCCTGCAACCTAACCGGTAATCGTGAATACGAAGTTAGAAGGGTTAATCCGAATTTACCAAATTTTTGTGAATAAAATGAGCTAATGTCAGTTCCTTTTCTATGTGTTTGGTTTAGCACCCAAAGCATATTCCGTTATATCTTCAAATGCAAGTAACCAATTCGAATGCTATATATCTTCTTTTCTAAATGCGGTAAAATAGAATACCGGTAAAAGGAATAACAGCAAAAATGCCGATAATGAAAATCCGCCGATTACTGCAATAGCTAATGGCTGCTGCATTTGCGCTCCGGCACCAATTCCCAACGCCAAAGGCATTAAAGCCAACACAGCAGCGAAAGTTGTCATAAAAATGGGACGTAGTCTTATTTTCCCTGCTTCAATTAGAGCTGTCTTTAAATCCATTCCTTCTTTCTGAAAAATCTGTATATAGTGAATTAAGAATATCGTGTTTTCCCCTACAATGCCTATTATCATAATCATTCCCATCATCGAGGAGATATTTAACGCTACATTTGTAAGCCATAATAAAAAGAAAACTCCAGCCAGTGAAAGTAAGGCAAGAACAAGAATTATTATTGGAATTTTAAAAGACTCGAATTCTATTAACTGAACACTGAAAACAAGTAAAATTGCCATTACTAAAACAATTAACAATCCATTAAAAGATTTTTGCTGTTCTTCATATAATCCGCCATATTTAATAAATACATCACTTGGCATTAATACTTTTTGGAAAATTTTCTTCTGAATTTCCGCCATTGCACTTCCCATATCTCTACCACTTAATCTTGCTTTAACAGCAATCATTTGTTTAAGATTTTCACGAGTAAGTTCTGGTTGTCCCTCCAGCATAGTTATATTAGCTAAGGTACTAAGTTTTACATAAGTTTCATTTGGTGTAAAAACTCTCATTTGTTTCAACTTATGAATATTCTTTCTTCCAACTAATGGATATTGCACACGAATGCCCGTCATATACAGTTGTCCTTGAATTTCAGAGGCTACATTTCCTTCAATAGCAGCTTGCACTTCGTTATAAATATCTTCTGCCGTTAATCCGTAAATTCCTGCTGTTAATGGATTAACATTTAACATAATTGAAGACCCGGCAATAGTTATTCCATTATAAATATCCACTACACCATTAACATTTTCTAATATATTTACTACATGTTTAGAAATACTATCAATTTGTGTATAATTGTCCCCGAAGATTTTAACTTCAATGGGTTGCGGAACGGCTGTTAAATCTCCAATTAAATCTCCCATTAGCTGAGCAAATTCAATCTCAATGCCTGGCACGTATTTATGTACCCGTTCTCTTACTTCAGAAATAATTTCCTGTATTCCCCGCGAACGTTTACTTTTAAGCCTAACTAAAAAATCACCCATATTCGCTTCGGTTAAACCTCCACCAAGTTGGATTCCTGTTCTTCGTGAATAACTTGCAACTTCGGGGATACCCGAAATTATTGTTCCTATTTGCCTTAGCACCCTATCTGTTTCCTCAAGAGAAGTTCCAGGTGCTGTGTGATAATCAAGAATGAAGGCACCTTCATCCATTTCCGGCATAAAGCCGCTTTGTAGATTATTATAAAAGAAATATGCTAGCAAAACCAGAACCAATGCTATTATATATGTCCAAAATTTTCTTCTAAATAAAAAATTAATCGACTTTTCATAATACTTGTAAATTATTTTAAGAAATTTGCCTTCCTTCTCCTGTTTCTCGGCATCTTTTTCTGTGATAAGTCTTTGTGATAAAATCGGTATAAAAAAGATTGATAGAAACATTGAGACTATTAAAGAAATAGCCATTGTTAGGGAAAGTGATTTAAAAAATGCACCTGTTACACCTGTTAAAAACGCAAGCGGAGCAAAAACCACAATAGTACTAAACGAAGATCCAAGTATGGCGCTGAAAATTTCTTTTATAGAATTGCCTACTACACTTTTGGCATCATCTTTTTTTATTGCCAAATGCCGAATAATATTTTCTACAACTACAATCGCATCGTCAATAATCAATCCTATTGCCGCTGCTAATCCGCCGAGGGTCATTATATTAAAACTCATATTCATAAACAGCATAATAAGTATTGTTATTGCAATTGTTATCGGGACATTAAGAGATGCAATCAGAGTTATTTTCCAATTGCGCAGAAACAAAAATAAAATTCCCATTGCAAGTAAAATACCAATAAAAATAGAATCTCTAACACTCTTCATGCTTTCTATAATCAATTCCGATTGGTCGTAGAATTTACTTAAATTAATTCCAACTGGAATTTTGTTCTGCATCGATTGGAGTTTAGCTTTAATTGCATTATCAATTTGAATTGTATTTCCACCAGGCTGCTGATAAATATTTAACAAGACTGCATCTTGACCGTTACTGGTTACCCTTGTCCACTCAGGACGCACAGATTTTTTAATTATTGCTATATCACTTAGAAATATAGGATTCTGATTTTTAACTTTTATTATTGTTTTTCCTATATCAGTCTTATTAGAATATTGACCATTAATGAGTGTTAAATAAAGTTTATAGCTTTGTTCTATTTTTCCAGCAGATTCAATAATATTTGATTTTTGTATTTGACTTATTAAATCCGTTAATGAAAGTTTATAAGAACGTAAACGTTCAGGGTTTACTTCAACTACATATTCCGCTGTTCTACCACCAAGAACAATTACTTTTGCAACTCCATCTATTCCTGTTAGGATTGGGCGCAAAGTATATTCGGCATAATTTCTAAGTTCAGTTAAACTTTTTTTGTCTGAAATTAAACTATATCCAATAATCGGGAAAACAGTAGGGTTCATTCTCCTAACACTAAATTTGAAATTGGGCGGAAGTTCACTTCTAATTTGATTTATAGCATTATTAACAAGTAGTTCTGCTTTTATAACAGCAATATTCCAATGAAAATTGATAGATAGCTCGGATGCTCCACGGCTTGTTGCCGAACGTACATTTACCACATCTTGTATTGAATTAACTGCCTCCTCTAATTTCCTTGTTACTGTTATCATCATTCTATCGGCAGGCATATCACCAGCCTCTGCTGCAACAGCTATTCTAGGAAATTGAATATTTGGGAAAAGTCCAACCGGCAATTGAAAAGAGCTGAAGATACCGCCAAATGCTAAGATCAAAACAATAAAAAGAATTGATTTCACATGGTTTTTCATAAAATTTCCAAGTTCCATTCATTATCTCCACATACTATTTTTCAATTTTAATCCCCATTCCATCTTCTAATTCGTAGTTACCAAGGTAAACAACTGTATCGTTGGCATTTATTCCAAAATTAATTTCAACATTGTCGGTTACTTTAATTCCGGTTTCCACATATATTTTTTTAGCAATATTATTTTTTACAACAAAAACATAATCACCATCGTTATCATTCAATACTGCTGAGTGTGGTAACGAAATAATATTTTTATCTGTTTTTACAAAAATATTTGCTTCTGCAAACATTCCGGGATGTAATATTTTTGATGGGTTTTTAATCTGAATCCAAATATGAACTAACTGAGTAGCAGGATCAATTTCTCTATTTTGTCTAATAACCACACCATCAAATAGTTTTCCATCAGTAACATTTGGAATGGTAATTTGTGCTTTCTGACCAATTTTTACTTTACTTAAATCTTCCGATTCAATTCCAATTATTGCAATTGTTTTACTCATATTTACAATATGAATAAGTTCTAAAGTTGGATCAGCAATCTGTCCAATAACTCCATTTATGCTACTTACAACTCCGGCTATCGGAGACCGAATTTCACTATTTGCAACAGCATACTCAAAAGACTGTTTTTGCAGATCATATTCTGATTTTGCTAATTCATAATCAGTTTTTGCAGATTCTAATTGTGCTTTGGCTACAACTCCATTCTCAAATAGATTTTTTGCCCTTTGGTAATTAACTTTTACATATTCTAAGTTTATTTCTGATTTTTTAACAGCTAGTTCAATTGAATGATCTCTTTGTAGTTTGATTACAATTTGACCTTTTTTTACAAAATCACCAGGTTTTACTAAAATGTTTTCTATTCTCATAGGAGAAATAGCTGAAATTTTAATGTCGTTTAACGGAAGTGGTTTTATTATTCCATGTCCTTCTACAATTTCAGCTATTTCACTAACTTCCGCTTTTAATACCTTAACAGGAGCAATAGTTTGTGCTGATATAATTGTGGAAAGGGAAATGGTTATAAATAATATGATTATTCTTCTATCCAAGATAAATCCTCCTTCAAATTACCGATGCTTTTGAAAAGATTAACTTTTGCCAGATAAAAATTGTATAAAGCTTTCAAATATTCCACTTCGGTTCGTGTATATAATTTTTGAGTATTAATGAGATCTAAATTTGTAATTATTCCTTCTCTGTACCCCGTATTAGCCATTTTAACAGCTAATTCAGCTTCCAAAATACTCTCTTTCATCGCATTTATTTGTTCTTTTTGAAGTATTGCTTCATAATAATTGTTCTCAATTTCTCTCAAAATTTTTAGCTTAAGTCGGCGTATTTTATAACATGTTTGTTCGTTTTGTATTTCTGCTATTTGGTGTTCAGCGCTTATTGCTCCCCAATGCCATAGAGGAATGCTGACGGAAACAACCGCTTGTAAGCCTAAATTATTTTTGTCTAATTTATTTATGGCATCCCAACCATAATAAACATTTCCGCTAATTGTTGGTAAATGATTCATAGTAGCTTGAGATATTTTCATCTTACTTAATTCTAATTCTTTATCAGCAATCTGCCAATCAGGCCTATTCTGCCAAGCTTCATTCAAATATTGAGATAGGCTATCAAGAACTACTTTAGAAATATCAAACGGTTGTATTAATAGTTTATCGTTTAATTTTAAGCCTACTATTTCTTTTAATTGATTTAGAGAAGACTTATAATTTTTTTTAGCTTGGTTTAAAGAATATTTTTGCAGTAGTAATTCAACTTTCGATTTCTTTACATCTATTTCCGGCACAGACCCCGATTTATATAGAAGAAGACTTTGTTTATACATTAATTGAAATGCTTCCAGATTTTTGGTGTAGATAGTTTTTTCATTTTTATATTTAAGTGTTGTAAAATATTGTTCAATTACTTGGCTTATTACATTTTGTTTTGTCTCTTCAAAAAGAAAACTTTGCTCATCCTCTTTTACAGAACTGATCATTAAATCACTTATTTTATTAGGATCAAAAATTGTTTGGCGCAATGATAGAAGTGTAAATATTTCATTTTTCCCATTAGCCCCGGCAAAAGTGGGAATATCTTTTTTTTCGGAACTGTAAATATAACTGCCCTCTAAATTTACTTCGGGCAATATACCTGAAAGAGCTTGCTTACTTTTGCTGTTAAGTATCATACCATCTCTTTGAGATATTAAAATATCAGTATTACTTCTCAATGCAAGTTCAAGTAATGATTTAAGAGTATAGCTTTGTTCTTGTGCAAAAGATAAACTGCTTATAAAAACTAGAAAAAAAATAATATTTAAAACTTTATTCTTCATTTTTCCTACTGTAG
>CAZOHX010000140.1:0-6706 GCA_964579315.1 uncultured Saprospiraceae bacterium | reverse complement strand
AATCCTTATCCATTGTAGCTATAATTCGCTCCGCATATTCAATGACGGTAACTTCAGACCCCAATCGAGCATACACAGAACCCAATTCCAATCCAATCACTCCAGCCCCAATGATTACTATTTTTTTCGGTAATTTATCAAGATTCAATGCTTCTGTCGAAGTGATGACTCTTTTTTTATCATAATTAAAAGCAGCAGGAACAATTGGTTTTGACCCCGTTGCAATAATCGTATTCGCTGTTTCTATGGTCTCAACTTTACCATTTGATTGGGTAATATTAATCTTATTAGCCGTTGCAAAAGATCCGACTCCATGAAAGACATCAACCTTATTTTTTTTCATTAAAAAGTCAATTCCAGCACACGTCTGAGAAACCACTTCTGATTTCCGTTTTATCATCTGCTTCATATCCACTTTCAAACCTGTGATATTAATCCCATGATCTACAAAATGCTTTTCCGCTTCATGATAATGATGTGTAGAATCTAAAAGTGCTTTGGTAGGAATACACCCAACATTCAAACACGTTCCACCCAGCGTATCATATTTTTCAATCAAGGCAGTTTTCATACCTAATTGCCCAGCTCTAATGGCAGCCACATATCCACCAGGACCTGACCCAATAATCACTAAATCGTATTTCATTATTGTACTTATTTTTAAATCAAATCAAAAAATCAATCACTCTTCTTATCCGTATTGTTGTTAGGATTATTTTTATTACGGTTATTTCTACGTTTATTTCTACGTCTATTTCTACTCTTATTTTTAGATGTCGGAGTTTGTTCTAAATTCGGTTTATTATCCCCATCCTTTTTAGCATCATTTTGCTTATTATGATTTGGATTTTTCTTTTGATTTGGATTCGTCTTTTTATTTTTAGGCTGTTGCTTATTTTGAGAATCACCCTGCTTTTGATTCACACGGTTTGTCAAATTACCTGACGTTTTCTTTTTATTTCTATTTCTGTTACGATTTTTCCTTCTGCGTTTTTTACGTTCTTCTGGCGGTAAATCAATCACATCATTTACACTATCAAAATCAAACGCTTCTTCATCAGAATCAGGAATATCAATAATAATCAAATCTCGCAATGATTCGGGATATTCCCCCCTTTTATTCATAGCTAAAATCTCTTTCACCTTGTCTGTTGTCAATGGATGAACCAAACGTTTTCCCATCTCCGTCTGCGTAAAATAATACATTACGCCCTTAAAAATATCGGTTTTCATAAGTTTTGCATTACCCGCCTTCGTTTTTAGGGTATTAGCATGTTTTGGAAAATCTTGTAATGCATCCAAATAAGAATCCAATTCAAAATTAAGACAGCATTTCAAACGCCCACATTGACCAGATAATTTTGATTGATTAATAGCCAAATTTTGGTAACGCACCACGGTTGTAGTCACCACTTTGAAACTAGACATCCAAGAAGAGCAACATAGCTCTCTACCACATGAGCCCACACCACCTATTCGAGCAGCTTCTTGTCGAATACCAATCTGGCGCATTTCGACTTTTGTTTTGAATTCTTTGGCATAATGACGAATTAATTCTCGAAAATCAACTCTTCCTTCTGCGGTATAATAAAAAGTAGTTTTTCGTTTATCCGACTGGATTTCGATATCACCAATTTTCATTTCTAAATCAAGGGAACGAACAATAGCTCTTGCTCTCACCAAAACGCCCATTTCCATAGATCGTACTTCTTCCAATGATTCTAAATCTCGCTCTGTTGCTTTTCGGATGATTTTAAACTCCACTTCAGATTCTCGCACTTTTTTCTTCCGCATCTGAAGACGCACCAATTCACCTGAAAGCGTAATCACACCTACATTTTTACCTGCATTTGAATTAACTACTACATAATCTCCTGTGATAAATTTGTTTGGATTTGGATTGTGATAAAAATCTTTTCGAGCACCGTTCTTGAAACTCACTTCAACATACTTAAAGTGATCATCACTGATAGCACGATGAGAAAGCCAATCAAAAGTATTCATTCTATTGCAACCTCCTGATGAACAACCACCAGATTTGCAGCCAGACACCTTTTTTTTAGGTGCTTTTGCTGTATTATTTTCCATTTTAAATCAATTTTATAAATTTGGGAAGTAAATTAAGTACATACCACCAAATTTCTCATTATTTTATGGAGTTGGATAGAAGTATTAAGGAGTAAAATTTTAGGATTTGCATTTCTTTCTATATAAAAAATACATTCCGTAAATAATTCTGCCATACTTTCCAACTGCTCAAAACTCAAAAGAGACCCCAATTTCACTGCCGAACTCTGTTGATTCTCTGGCAAATGCGAAGGTCTATCTCCGAATTTCAAAAGCATCATTTCTCTTAGGAAATGCAATCCATATTTAAAAAACTGTTTTTCAGATTCTCTACCCATTGCGGCTATTTGCTCTGAAACAGTTACTAGTTCCGATTTTTTCCCTTTATAACATTTTCGAAGCCAATCCACGAATAATATTTCATAATCATTTTGGACTTCATTTTTCAATTTTAGAGCTTCATGATAATTTCCATCGGCTATACGAGCAATCATTTTTGCTTTTTCAGAAGCTACTTGTTCCATTTGAGTCAAACCATTTGCAATTTCTTCATCACTACACTGCGAAAACTTCACCATTTGGCATCTTGAAAGAATCGTATTCAAGATTAAATCTTGATGATCTGTAACCAAAATAAAAAAAGTATGCTCTGGTGGTTCTTCAATTAATTTCAAAAGGCGATTACCCTCTTTCCCCAAAAATTCAGGCAACCACATTACCAAAATCTTTTTATTACCTTCAAAAGACTTCAAATTTAATTTCTTAGTTATATGAACGCATTCTAGGGTATTGATGTTTCCTTGTTTATTCTCAGCACCAATATAATGCATCCATTCTTCAAAACTTCGATAAGGACTTTCTTTAATAAATGTTCTCCATTGTGGCAAAAAATGGTCACTGGTCACCTTACTTCCTACAAAAGGAAATGAATAATGAATATCAGGATGAATCATTTTTTCATGTTTCAAACAGGAACTGCATTTACCACAAGCCACACCATTTTCAGTATCCTTACAAATCAAATTGCCCGCTAACGCCATCGCCATCGCCAACTTCCCGACCCCTTTAGGCCCTAAAAACATCATCGCATGAGGAATCTGTCCATCTTTCACAAGATTAGACAACGATTTTTTGATTTCAGCCTGTCCAATTACTTTCGTTTGATTCACAATATTAAATTTCTACACAAATATTACAAAATTCCACTAGTCCACCTAATTCTAACAAAACTAATTTTTAGGTAAGTAGGTGGACATATATTTTTATGTGTATATTTTTAGATAGATTTTGTTCAAATCTTCCGTAAAAAGCACAGTAATAGCCTAGCTATTGCGAATATTTTTACGGAAGAGTTGGGCAAAATATATCAAATAGCTATATGGAAAAATATGTGTCCAACTACTTAAGTCATATTAAATTCAAAAACACCCTTATCGAAAAAATCAACAAGGGTGTTTTTAAAATCTGACTTCATCATTCAAGATGACTCTTCATCTACCACAATTCAATCTAAGGATTCACTTTATTTACTCGAATCGTTCTTACTATATCATTATTTTCATCAATCATTTGTACAAGATAAATGCCCATAGCCTCATTAGAAATATCGAAAAATCTCGTTGCTCCATCATAAGATTTTATTTTTCGTCCTAATACATTATATATATCAATTCTTCCCAAAGTAGCATTCTCTACATTCAATGAGAACGTTCCCATAGTAGGATTAGGAAATAAACTAATTGCAGAGTTGACTAAATCTCCATTTGCTGAAGTACAAACCATATAATTAAAAATACATTCTTGTTTTACATCAGCAGATTCTTCAAAATCAATCTTAACAACACCATTTCCACATTCTCCTTTTGGGTCTAAATGACAAGCAAACATACCAGACTGATTAGCAGATAAAGTAAAAGAACTTGAAGTAGTTGTTGGAGGAAAACAATTTTGAACATCACAAACATAAAATACCCAAGATTTAGGTTTTTCTACAGAAGTAATTGTCCATTTTGTTGTAAAATCCTTTGCAGCAGTATTTTTCACCATGGTTTCCCCAATAATGTCCGTTTTATTCACATCTGCTTCCTGAACATTCACAGGATTGTGTTCTAGTTCTAAAGTAAAACTATTTTGAGCAAAGCCAAAACTAGCCGTTAATAAAAAACATATAAAAAGTAAAGCTTTTTTCATAAGAAATAAATTAGTTAGTTTAAAATGTATTCCCGAAGATAATCATTTTTATTTGGATTTCAAAGCTCAATCTAAAAACCATTGGAATTATTAATCGATTTTACAATATTTAAATCCTTTTGACCTATAGACGACAAATAGGGCTATTCTGTTTGATCCTTAATAACTCAAGTTACGCACATTCTATTTTTGATGCTTTTCACTCAACAGCGTAGCACTCAACCAAAATTCGAATCAATAATTCTACTTGTCATTACACAGACAAAAGAAAAGTTTCCTTTTTACAAACATTCTTGTAGTTTTACGTTTACAAATATGTATATTTTTCTCAAGGTCTAAAGCAACCTTTTTGTAAAATATACCATACTGATATAAAACTCTAAATCGTAACTTTATGAAAGTCGTCATCATTGGAAATGGAATTAGTGGAATCACCGCTGCAAGATTTATAAGAAAATTGAGCAACCATGAAATAACCGTTATTTCGGCGGAAACCGATTATTTCTTTTCGAGAACGGCACTCATGTATATCTATATGGGACACATGCGATTGAAAGATACCCAGCCTTATGAACCTGAGTTTTGGACAAAAAATAGAATCAATCTCATGAAGGCATATGTCGAAAATATTGACTCAAATGCAAAGAAATTGACGCTTTCAGGTGGAAAAACCTTGAATTATGATAAATTAATCATCGCTACGGGTTCTGCTCCTAATAAATTTGGGTGGCCAGGTCAAGATTTGAAAAAAGTAGGTGGTCTTTATAGTTATCAAGATCTTCAAAATATGGAAAAAGCATCTTCCGAGGGAATCCAAAGAGCTGTCATTGTAGGCGGTGGATTGATTGGATTGGAAATGGCGGAAATGTTTCATTCTAGGAATATCCCAGTGACTATTTTGGTTCGAGAAACTGATTATTGGAATGTGGTCATGCCTCCAGAAGAATCAAAAATGATAAGTCGGCACATTTTGGAACATCATATTGATTTGCAATTAGAAACAGAATTGAAAGAAATCATTGACAATGGAAAAGGGGAAGCCTGTGCGGTCATCACGAATAAAGGAAAACGGATCGATTGCGATTATGTAGGTCTGACAGCAGGAGTTCATCCCAATATTGGATTTATTGAAGGCTCTGGCATTGAAAAACAAAGGGGCATCGTGGTCAATGAATTTTTAGAAACCAATATGCCCGATATTTATGCTATTGGGGATTGTGCTCAAGCAAAAAACCCTAAGCCGGGTCGTCGCCCAATCGAAGCAATTTGGTACACAGGTCGCATGATGGGTGAAACGGTTGCTCATACCATTTGTAAGGAAAAAACGGAATATACACCTAAATTGTGGTTCAATTCGGCCAAATTTTTGGATATTGAATATCAAGTGTATGGGACGGTTCTTGCCCGTCCAGCTGAAAATCATGCATCATTTTATTGGGAACATGCCAATGGAAAAATGAGTGTCAGACTCGTTTTTGATAAAAATACTAAGGAAATTCTTGGTTTTAATCTTATGGGAATTCGATTTAGACATGAAGTTTGTGAAAAATGGATATTAGATAAAGCAAAAATTGAAATAGTGATTGAAAATCTCAGTTTAGCTAATTTTGATCCTGAATTTTATGAAGATTATAGTACTGCCATTCGTTCTCTTTATAATCAAAAAATGGGTAAAAAATTACAATCTAAATCTAAACGAAATTTGAATAAAGTACTCGCTTTTTTGAAAGGGTAATTCAATTTTCAAGATTTATTAAATTTCATTTTCAGCTAAAAATAAAATTATGTCAAATTCATATAAAATAAATGTCAAACCCCAACAGATTAATACCATGCAAAAAGTGGGTTTAGGACTTGGATTTCTAGGGCTAATCATCATGGTTATGTCCTTATTAGGAATGATTCAAAATCCAAAATTAATGCTCCCCATTGCATTATCATCTATTGGTTTGGGAATTGTAATTTTTGCCATCAATCAATACAAAGGACTTCCTTTTGGGATAAAGAATAATGGAAATTGGTTTACGGCTATTTCTAGCAGAGGTACAATTGCTTGGATAACGGGTATTGTTCTAACTAGTTTTTATATCCTTTTATATTGGTTTCCGCAATATCTTGGACAAGGGAGTGGAGATGTAGGCAATACAGGTTTAATTGCTCTTTTTGACCCATTGAGTATGTTTTTGAAAGGAAAACCTGCCAGTCAATGGTTTGTATATGGTGTTCTTTATACACTTGCTATTTTATCATTTGGTTTTAAATTTATTTTAAAATACAAACACAATAAATATCAACAATTGAGAACTATCTCCGTGATGTTTTTCCAATTGGCTTTTGCTTTTTTACTACCAGAAATATTGCAAGGATTGAATCAACCCTACTATAATTTTGCAAACATGTGGCCTTTGAATTATTATTTCTTTGACAAATGGCATGTAAATGGTCTTCT
>CAZOHX010000139.1:0-6724 GCA_964579315.1 uncultured Saprospiraceae bacterium | reverse complement strand
AAATATGTGTTCTTAGTAGGAGATGATGTATTGTTTTATTATCGGATTGTGAAGGAATAGTTTAGGATTGATATTTCCATGAAATTTCGACAAGGTCAACAGCTCTTCAATGGGCAAGATTCATCACAATACGCAATGCACATACAGCTAGAACTTCAGTACCTCCAACCACTTCGAGCATAGAAGAAGTCGTTCCCCGCATATATTGTAAACAGGATGAGCATATGTTAATTTTTTTGTCAGCATGGGGATATAAAACTGCCATTATCTCAATATTTGCACATAAATCTGGTTTTTTCCTCCAAAACTATGATAAAAACGAGCGATAGACGCCACATTTGAGCCTTCAAAATCTAAAATTATTTTTTGACCTGCATATTTTTGTACCATTTGGTCCAACAAAAAATGCATGGCGAAATTTTGTTTTCCTTCGGGAGACGAAGGGGGAATCAAATAAATAATTCTATTTTTAAAATGTATAAAAAATACGGTAGCCAATAATTTCTGGTCTTTATAAACTCCAACAATTTCTGCATATCCTTTTTTTTCTAAAACCGTAAATAAGTTATAAAGTCTCTTTTTTACTTTTTTGCTAAAATTGAGTTGATTCCCCCTGTATTCAAAGTAAAAATTATAGGCAGTTTGTATCGAGATTTCCTCAGAAAACACCAAATTATTTTGAGCTGCTTTTTTCAAACTTCTTTTGAGATTTTTAGAATAATTCTTTCTAAGGATTTCGTATGGAAATTCTAAATCCAATAAAATATTTATTCTTTTTTGAATTTCATATTTTGGATGAGCGGATATTTCATTTTTTTCATTCAGTTTTAATATGACCTTTTTAAATCTTGGGGGAATTTGATTTAAAAATTGAGAAAGTACAGTTTCACTTATTTCCTTTTTTGAAAATAGTCCGAGTTGTTGAGCAAAAATCGGATGAGAAATTTGTTTATATCCTAAAATACTACATCGAAAGGGCAAAGGGAAAATCAAGTCATAATCTCCAACTACTAGTGCATCCCATTTGAAGTTGGTAACGGTATCCAAATACCACGAATATGCATACACCATTGGAAATACCGCATCATTTATACAAGCATCCCATTTTGATTTATCAATTTCATGATGCTTTAAATAGTTTATTTTCAAAATCAGATATTAATATAATTTAATGTATTATCTTTGCACTCCCTAATTTTTAGCCATTTGCCTATAATTTAATACAAATTTAACAGAGTTTGTCTGTTTTTTAGCGTTAAAAAGGTAATTAATTTTCAGTTCAACTAACTTCATCATGAAAAAAATCATTTTTTCTTTATTCCTATTAAGCATTATTTTATCTTTTGGTTGCAATAGATCAAAACAAAAAGCAACTGAAACGGTACAAAAAGATGGCGTTTCCTTTATGAAATCCAATACATTGCAAGCAATATTAGATCGTGCAGAAAAAGAAAATAAATTAGTTTTTTTAGATTTATATACCGATTGGTGTATGCCTTGCAAAATGATGGACGAAGATGTGTATCCTGACAAAAAATTAGGTGATTTCATGAATGCAAATTTCATAAGTTATAAATCAAATGCGGAAAAAGGAAATGGGGTAACGTTAGCGGTAGTTTTCAATGTAAGATATTATCCCACCTTATTGTTTTTAGATGCAAAAGGTCATGAGTTGGAACGAAAAGAAGGGGCTATGTTTTATACAGAAATAAAAGAAATGGCAAATAGAGCATTAGCTTCACAAGGAATGTAATTAAAACCATCTTATGAGTGAAATTATTAAACAAACCACCGTATTAATTAAAAAAGATTTTGAAATAGACCCACAAAACGATGCTATTTCAGAAGAAGAGCTTATCGAAATGTTGGCTATTAAACTTAGACATCTCATTGATAATCGTATGGAATATCTATTTCAAATTCTTTACAGACTAGATGTAAACGAAGCAAAAGTCAATGATGCTTTGAGTCTTACGCACAACGAACCTGCACATATTACACTTGCCAAATTGATAGTTGAGCGACAAAAGAAAAAAGCAGAAACTCGAATTAAATATTCTTCCCCTGATTTAGATGATGACGATTGGTAAGTGACCTACGACTTCTTCATCATTTTGCTCCAACCATATCGAAATACAATTAACATCCCAATAAAAAGGAAAATTACATTTTGAAAAGGCACTATGGAAATGACAAAAATACGTGTTTTTTCCATCAACCACATCATAATCATAATCACAGAAATCATCATGATTAAACCAGATAATTTCCCGAAACCAGGAACATTATCTAAATCTACATTTTTTCGAATAATCAAAAAGGTAGCTATCATGGATATAATTGGCAAAATTTGAGTATAAATATCTGTATCAAAAATAGAAATTCTTTCAAATAAAAATAAATAAATACTTAATGTGATTGCAAATATCCCAGGTACTGCCACTAAATAAATTAAAGTAGAATACAAAAATTTCCAAGGAGACATATGCCCTTCTCCTTTACCCATGAAATTTGATAATAAAGCAGTTAAAGGAATCATCAGAAAAAAAGCAATAATATATCCTGGATGAGTCGCAAGTAAGTGAAAAAAGTCTCGTAAAGTCATTTTTAAATAATTGAATTTAGTTTCAAAGTAACTAATTTTACAATAAAAATACTATAAATCCAATAATAAACTAGTTGGATCTTCTAATAATTTTTTGACTTTCACTAAAAAGGTAACAGATGTACTACCATCAATCACTCTATGATCATAAGACAATGCCAAATACATCATTGGACGAATCTCAACTTGTCCATTTACGGCTACAGGTCTTTGTTGAATTGTATGCATACCAAGAATTGCGGATTGAGGCTGATTAATAATCGGAGTGCTCATCATAGAACCAAAAATCCCACCATTTGTAATCGTAAATGTTCCACCTGACATCTCTTCAAGCGTCAACTTGCCATCTCGTGCTTTCTTTGCCAATGCCTTTATTGCCAATTCGATTTCTGCAAAATTGAGAGATTCTACATTTTTTACGGGAGGTACTACCAAACCCGTAGGCGTCGAAATTGCAATAGAAATATCTGCATAATCGTGAAAAATTAACTCATTTCCATCAATTTGGGCATTCACATTTGGCATTTCCATCAACGTTTTGGCACAAGCCTTTGAAAATAAGGACATAAATCCGAGTTTCACACCATATTTTTCCACGAAACGCTCTTGGTAAGCTTTACGCAACTTCATTATCTCTGTTAAATCTACCTCATTAAAAGTAGTCAACATTGCCGTATTATTTTTGGCGGAGACCAATCGAGATGCTATCGTTCGACGCATTCTGCTCATCTTTTCTCGCCTAGTACTTCTTGAGAAATTTGCCGATTCTTGTTTTACGATGGGCGAAACAGTTTTTTCTTTTGGAGATTCTGATTTAGGTGTAGCTTGTACAGATAAGACATCGCCTTTCGTGATTCGACCATCTTTCCCCGTTCCGACTATCGTATCAGCAGATAAATTTTTCTCTGCGATAATTTTTTGAGCTGCAGGAGAAGGAGTACCTTTTGCGTAAGTATCTTTCACATTAGATACCGCTTCTACTTCTTCTTTCTTTGTAGGCGTATCTTTAACAGGTGGCGTTTCAGATTTTGAAGCAGAAACACTTGTATCTATTTTTGCAACAAGTGCCCCAATTTCTAAATCATCATCTTCGCTAGCTACATAAATTAATTTACCAGCAGCTTCTGCTGGAAATTCCAAAGTCGCTTTATCTGATTCAAATTCACAAATGGGTTCATCAATATTTACATAAGCCCCATCATCCACTAACCATTGAGATAAAGTTACTTCCGTGATTGATTCCCCTATTGTTGGTACTCTTAGTTCTATTATTGCCATGTCGATTTTTTTATTTTGCAAAAATGGTTTATATATTTTTGAAATACAACCATTTGTTATTTTTATTTCAATTTTTAGTGCCGTACAGACTTGGGTGGATTATATTTAAACATAAATATTTTTGGAATTCCGCCTTTTCCTTCATTGGAGATAAACAAATTAGCATTTTTATCAAAAAACATGCCTTCTGGTTGTCGATGAATAATTTTGTCCATTTTTTCAAGATGAATAATTTCACATTTCGGATTCAAAACCATCATCATTTTCCCCCTGCTAGACATCAGATATATATTTTTGGTGAAAGGATGAATCGCAATCGCCGATGGTGCAAATCTCATCTTTTTAGATTTCAAATAAGGCGAAAATTTTTCTAGAAGATGGTTGTTTTTTGATTTTCTTATAAATGATTTAAATTCTTCTAAAGTAATTACAATCATGGGTTCTGGAACCAATTTTTTAGTTTCGAGATCAAATCGATAGACTGCTCTTGCCAAATCATTGGTATATTCTTCATTGACATCTCCTTTACATGCAATCAGAAGTTGATTATGAGCTTTATCGTAGCATAATCCTTCTAAATTATTGTGCTTGGACAATGTTGTTTTATGTTTTATTCTAGTTAACGTATCAGCACCTTCGTCAAATAGCTCATAAATATTACCATTGCTTTTCAATATAAAAAGATGGTCACCTACAAAAGCCAAATCTTCATAATCCCCTTTATGATGAAATCGTTTTTTCGAAATCAAAGCTCCTGTATAAGTATCAAAAGTATAAAGTTTGCCATCTTCATCTTCGATAGCCGTTATTTGATTTGGATTTTCGCCAATAGCGATGCCCGAAATTTCTTCGAGTTCTGGCATTAATAAGATGGATGTATCTGGATTATTTAGATTGTAACTAAACTTATATTCAACATCTTGGCTGAGCCCAAATGTTGTGATTAAAAATAGATTGATTATGAGAAAGAATGATTTCATCTTGTATATTTTTGTTATTTTGATACAAACATCATCACTTTATAAAATGAACTTTTTCAGAAAGTGCTTATTTTTTAACGGATGAATATGTTGAATAGTTATAAGACTAGGAATAAAAATTACTTTTAGATGTAAGTGATTGATATATTCAAATAAAAATATCATTTAAAAAAATATTTTTCCACAAATAAAACTACATTTGCTTTTCTTTTTATACTATACAAACTACACCAACTATGTTAGATTTTTCATCTGTCGAAATTCAACAACTTGTCAATCATTATGTCGGAAACCAAGTCAATGAAGAACCATTGATACTTTCTGAATCTTCAATTACAATGAATGACAATACGACAATGGAACTATTGGATTATTTTTTAAATCCATTTATTCCTGTGGATTTTCATTGTCTAGCCTACCCCGAAAATAATCGTATTTTTAGTATAGTAAGTCGTATTTTTGAAAATTCAGATGAATTCATACCACAATCTAGAATGATGGCAACATGGTTAGCCGATGTGATACAAAGTCCTAAAGTTGCAGGTGGAGATTTTACGGTTGTTCATTTGGTGAATGTCGGAATTGGAGAAGATGTAGTAGAAGCCATCGGTATTTTCAAATCAGAAAGAAAAGTCGATTATATCAATTTCAACATTTCGGAAATGCCATTATCTGTGGAAACGTCACAAGGATATGCACTAAAAGGAGTGGATATGGGCGTTATCATTTTTAATATTCAAAAAGAAGACGGCTACAATCTACTAATGGTGGATAAAATCAATAAATTACCAAAATTACAATATTGGAAAAATGAATTTTTAGATGTAAAACCCATCAATGATGAATTTCAGCAAACGGATCAAGTTTTGAAAATCACAAAAGATTTTGTTGTCAAAGAATGTAAAGGAGAAGTGAGTGCTACCGATCAAATTGACTTATTAAATCGCTCTGTAGATTATTTCAAATCGCATGACACCTACGACAAAGAAGAATTTGAGCAAGAAGTTTTCACACAACCAAGTATGATTGAATCTTTTAGAAATTTTGATGAAACTTATCGCACCGAAAAAGAAATTGAATCAACCGATAATTTTGAAATTTCGGAAAGAGCAGTTAAAAAACAAGAACGTGCTTTCAAAAAGGTTTTAAAATTGGATAAAAATTTCCATATTTATATTCATGGTAAAAAAGATTTAATTGAGAAAGGGATCGAGGAAGATGGTCGAAAATTTTATAAGATTTATTATGAAGAAGAAAAGTAAAATCCATTCAAAAATTCCATTTCAAACGCACGAATACACCATCCAGATAATTATGAAATTTATCTTGATTATTATTACTGTAAACCAATTGACCTATCATTGAAATATCCCAGTTGTCTTGAATTGAATATGAAATCTGCGGATTGATAAAAAGGGGATTGGCTTTTACGGGACTATAGATTATGGCTAGACTAACATTTAGTAATGGATTGAAAGGGTAGGAGAACTGCGTAAAAGTAGCCCATTTATAAGGATAAAGATTCTTTGCGGAAAGCTGAAAATTGAATATTTGTTGAAAGGGTTTATCAGTATCTCCATTGCTATTGTAAAGTAATCCAAAAGCGGTATAAAGTCCTTTTTTGAATGAATAATCCAAGCCCATTGTAGCACTTAGACTATTGTCAATATTTTTATCATCATTGATAAAATAAGAAATTTCTCCTTTGGAACCCATATTCTTGATGTTTCCAGCCCAACCAGAGCCAAGAACTATTTCATCTTCCATCCAACCCGTCAATAATTGAATATCATAACTTTTTAAATTGGTTTTCCAAAGCAAACCTATCGTCCATTTATCAAAATTTTTATTTGGACTCACT
>CAZOHX010000138.1:4039-6732 GCA_964579315.1 uncultured Saprospiraceae bacterium | reverse complement strand
TTACACACTCTGAAAATTTAATTTATACCCCCAAAATAGATGAAAATTTCATCAGGAAACCTATATTTGCAAAAAAAAAGATATGACATACGAAAATTTATTATTTGATATACAAGATGAAATTCTAACCGTTACGATCAATCGTCCCAAAGCATTAAATGCAATTAACAATCCAACCATGAAGGAATTAAGATATTTCTTTGGAACAGAAGGTCCTAATCGTCAGGATTTTAAAGGAGTAATCATCACAGGGGCAGGGGAGAAGGCGTTTGTAGCAGGAGCTGATATCAAACAATTTTTGGGATTAGGACCTGGAGAAGGAGGAGATCTTTCTCAAATAGGGCATGATGCATACTTTTTTATTGAGCGTTTTGATCGCCCAGTAATCGCAGCTATCAATGGTTTTGCATTGGGGGTTGGACTCGAGTTGGCAATGGCATGTCATATGCGTATCGCAAGTGAAAAAGCTCGTATGGGACAACCAGAAGTTAATTTGGGATTGATACCTGGTTATGGTGGATCTCAAAGATTGATACAATTGGTGGGAAAGGGGAAAGCCATGGAATTGTTGTTGACGGCGGATATGATAAAGGCAGATGAAGCATTACGCTTGGGATTGGTGAATCATGTAGTACCCGTAGGAGAAGAAATGGCAAAAGCCAAGGAGATATTATTGAAAATAGCGACCAAAGGACCTTTGGCAATTGCTAAAACAATCAAGGTAGTCAACGCATATTTTGATAAAAGTGTAGATGGATTTGCATTGGAAGTAAAAGAATTTGGAGATTGTACTACCACAGAAGATTTTCGGGAAGGAGCGAGTGCTTTTATTGAGAAACGTAAGGCTAATTTTATTGGCAAGTAGTAATTTTATTATTTAGTTTAGCAGGTGAATTGATTGTCTTTATGACAATCTAGGTGAGCTGCCTAGTCAAAGGCAGGCAGTTGAGTTAGATTCTATTAAAAAATAGATTTTACTGAGTATGTGACATATCTATTTAGTGGGAGATTTCATCACCCAAGAATTGCATTGGCAATTCTGACTCAACTTCTCCCTATTTTGAAAACAAATATTAAATATTATAGCAATTTGCATATAGATTTCGTATTTTTGTGAAAAATTTAATTAAAATGAAAGAGAAAATAAATATTCAAAACATAGTAATCATCGCAATGATTTTGATTGTAGCATTTAGCCGCTTGATGATTCATATCCCAAATTTTTCACCAATTACGGCAATGGGCTTATTTGGTGCTGCCTATTTTAGCAAAAAGTATTTGGCATTTGTAATCCCATTTTTAGGATTATTTCTCAGCAATCTTTTCTTGAATAATGTGATTTATGCTCATCTTTATGATGGATTTGTGTTATTCGGACCAGCAGATTTATATGTTTATAGTGCATTTGCTATTGTAATTTTAATTGGTTTTGGATTATTGAAAAAGGTAAATGTGGTCAATGTCATTGGAGCAAGTTTGATAGCTTCAATTGTATTTTTCCTTATCACTAATTTTTCATCTTTTTTATCATTGCCTTTTTATCCTAAAAATATAGGCGGTTTGATATCTGCTTATGCGGCTGGGATTCCTTTTTTCAAATACACGATTTTAGGTGATTTGGTTTTTGCTGGAGTGTTATTTGGTGGCTATGCATTGATTAAAAATACCTATTTTTCAAAATCAATCGCTTAATTTTTGATGTCGTTTCCTATTGATGATGAAGAGGATGATTTCTTTTTTGATGATTTTAAGTCTGCTAAAAGTGAATCACTAGAAGAAGGTGTGGATTTCTATTTAGAAGATGGTTATCGTGTTTTTACGGAGCATTATCTCTCAAAACGGGGATATTGCTGTAAAAATGGCTGTCGGCATTGTCCTTATGGGTTTGATAAACGGAAGGCTACTTCATAGATATAGCCAGCCCTAATGCAAAACAGCCCGAATCTCCAACCCCACAAATATCTCCGACTCCCTCTTATTCCAAAAATCCAATCGTTCCAAGACATCATCATTATCAAAATAAGTATTTGCCATTTCCACAAAGACATTCGCATGACGAGATTCTTCAATCCATAGATTTTTATAAAACTCACCTAATTCTGTATCTTTTAGTGCTGCGGCTACCTTTTTGAAACGCTCTCTTCCACGAGATTCTACGACAGAAGCAATCAGCAATCGATCCATAAATCGTTCATCACGACCATTCCGACAAGATTTGATTAATTGTTCCATATAAATATCTTTTCCAATAGAATGGGTGAGTTCAACCCCACGTTTTTCCATGATGCCATAAACCTGTTGAAAATGCTCCAATTCTTCAAGGGCAATCCGTATCAATTCTGGGATTATTTCTACACGATTGGGATATTTTGCTATGAAACTCATTGCCATTGACGATGCTTTTCGTTCATTATCCGCATGATCTCGTAAAAAATCATCAAAATTTGCGAGTACCATATCTATCCATTCTTCGGAACTTTGAGCTATTACTTCTTGAAAAACCTGCATTTCTTTTTATTTTTATAGGCAAATGTAGGAAATATTGCGAAGATAGAAAAGTGATTTTCTTCAGTCATGGAGAATGACACCATTCATCAACAATATCAACAAACGTAAAGCCCTTTATATTTCATCACTTTTTACTACCTTTGGCAAAAATCTAATATTTGAAAAATATTGCAAAAATAAGCTTA
>CAZOHX010000138.1:0-4029 GCA_964579315.1 uncultured Saprospiraceae bacterium | reverse complement strand
TTGAACATCAGTTTCTTCAGGATCTGATTAATCAACAATTTAAGGATATTCTATACGAAGATCAGCAACCCGATCACTTTCAGATTGTTGCTAAAAAATGTGGACAAATTCAATTTCAACATTTGGATGATGAAATTGAAATTGAAATCCCTTTAGATTTACATCTTTCAAAAGATACGCTTTTGGTAAATTTAGAAGGGAGTGCTAAATTGATGATTCATCTAAAAGTAAAATACCATATTCGGTATGATTGGTCCTTGAGTACAGAAACCAAAATTAGTAATTATCATTGGATAGAACCTCCTAATTTAGGGATTGGGGATATACATTTTTCTGTTCAGAAATTGGGAGATTATATTTTAAAAAGAAGTCAACATCTCTTGAGCACGAAGATTGACGATGCTGTTGCAAAACATGGTAATTTAAAAAATAAAATTTTACCAAAATGGAATAAGCTGATAAAACCTAAATTGATTGATCCAAATCATGAAATCTGGCTTGCCATACAACCGTCGAATTTGGCATTTCAGCCCCTAGAAGAAGCACAAATTGTACTTCAAAGTAGTGTTCAATTGACAAGTGAAGCCCAAATTATGATTGGAAAGCAGCCCAATACTTTTCCAACTCCAAGTTTGCCAGATTTTTACTGGAAAAATATTTCTGATAAAGCATTTAAATTAGTTTTTCCAATTTATATAACTATTCAAGCCATAAATCAAATCTTACAAGAGACGATAGTTGGGAAAACCATTGAAAAGCATGGTTATAAAATTACTATGGATCAGCTTGAAGCACTTTTTTGTAAAGAAAGTTTAGTCGTGAAAGGAAAATTTTCAGGGAACATCAAAGGGGATTTTGATTTTCAAGGAGTACCTGTTTTAGATGCTGAAAAGAATATTCTGACTTTTGAAAAAATGGAGTACGGCATCCATCCAAGTGGATTTTTAATGGGATTGGCTTCAAAATTATTTAAAAATAAAATTGCAGAAACTATTGAAAAAGCAACGATAATTGATTTGAACCCGCACTTTGAAAAGGGAATGGACTTGATCAATCACAAAATAAGTGAAGTGAATATTGAGCATCTCCGACTAGATGGAAAATTAGTTGATTTACATGCTACAAAAACTTCTATTCAAGATAATTTACTTCAAATTGATGCCTATTTACAAGGAGAAATTGCTGTTTTTATTGGATAAAAACGGTTAGGTCTTGCAGGATAGTGCAAGTTGATTTAAGATGTCTTCCCAATTGGATTTTGACCATTTAAAATACGACTTCCAAGCATTTGTCTGTCCAAAACCCGCTTGTCGAATACTCACACGAGTCATTGAATCATTGACCGCATCAAAATATACCACTACCCAAATCGAATGCTGTTTATCTTCAAGATATTTAAATTTGGAAGGTGGTTTCCAAGAAAAAGATAACATTTCTTGAGGCAAATAACTTAAAATTTTACAATTTTTAGCATGAAGATTATACAAACTATTATGGACTTCAAACTTTCCATTAATTTTAAGTTCAATATTGGCATCTTCTCCTAAAAAGGCACAAATTCCATTTGGAGTTGTCCATTTTTTCCAAGTAGTATGCAGGTTACAATCTACTATTTTAGTGACAATAAGTGTGGTTTGTCCTTGTAGGTTTACCCATTGAAACAAAAAGATAAAAAATAGGAGCATAGGAAAAGATAAGCGCCGTTTTTGGAACGAAACTTTTATCATTGTGTTGTTGTTTTTATGAATATTGGCTTGCACGAAGAGTGAAATTAACAAAAAAATGTTTTAAATATATAAAATATGACATATTTTTCTTAATTTTGTTTTACATTTCCATTTTTAGTATGACAACTCTAGGGTTGCTATGTTTCTTACTTTACTAAAAATAATATTTATGAATACTATAACTATAAAGGACGAAAATTTAAAAGGTGTCGTCACTCGAGAATTTCAATTAATTGTTTCTACTAAACAAATTTCATTGCAAGATTTGATTAGGACTAGAGTTGAAATGGAAGTAAATGCCTATAATAAAAGCTTGACTTATGTGTATAATGGCTTGGTAAATCCTTCGGCTCGTGAAAAAGTATTGAATTCTATATCCATCAAAAAAAGACCTAAGATTGATGCCGAAAAGGAAGTTTATTTAGCCTTAGATGGCTTTTTGAAAAATAACTATTTTGTATTGGTTGATAATAGACAGGTTGAGAAATTGGATCATATGATTGAAGTTACTCCTGAATCAGAAGTGAGCTTTTTAAAATTGACACAGTTGGTTGGAGGATGATTTATTTAAATCTCAAAAACTTAGTACATTTATTTGGGTGCGTTCTTAAGATTTTTTAGTCAAAAATATCTTAAGGTTTGAATTTAAAATAGTGGATAAAGAAAAAATATTCAAATGGGATGAAAATGATGATTTAGGCATATTGGTCAATCATCAAATTATGGATTGTTCTGAAGAAGAACAGCTCATTTGGAATGATATCTTTGTTTTGGCAGCAAAGGCAATACAAGGCCGACCTACCAAAAAGTATTTAGAGAAAGCCAATGCCTTGATTCTGAAAATTGGTCAAAATGAATTTACCAAGCGATTGAACCATTGGATAGAATTTGCCACACATCTTAAAAATTCAAAAATAGCCGTCAATTATGATTATGAATTTGTAAATCATGTTTTTGAATCAGTGGGTTATCTTTCAAGAGCTAATATACCACTTTTTAAAGGATTGATTTGGATGATAAGTTTGCTTAATGGAAATCTGTTAAGTGAATTACGGGATTTATCCATCCGTGCTTATAAGAAAATACCACGCCAAGGGCCTTCATCTGCTGCAATTGGAAATGCTTGTTTATATGTTTTGGGTGCATCTGAAACTATGGAAGGCATGAGCTTATTGATGCAAGTAAAAGGTTCAAAATTGAATGCAAAAACCAAACAGATTGTACAAAATTATTTAAAAAAGGCATCTGAAAAAATTGGAATTCCCATTTCAGAATTGGAGGAAATGTCTGTTCCTGAATTTGGCTTGGTGGATGGAAAAGCGGCTTACGAATTTGGAGATTATCAACTAGAATTAGAGATTCACGGCATAGGAAAATCAAAATTAATATGGTATAGACCTGATGGAAGCGTTCAAAAATCAGCTCCATCTTTTGTCAAGAAGGATTTGGCTTTGTCTGAAAAATTTAGTCAAGTTAAATCCATCAGTGCGCAAGTTAAAAAGCAACTTACTTTACAAAGAAACCTGATAGAGCAAAGTTATCTTCAAAATCGAAAATGGAATTATGCTCATTTTAGAAAATATTTTTATGAGCATGGTATTGTTGGCTTTCTTACTAAAAAAATAATTTGGCATTTTCATTTGGGCTCAAAAATTGCAAGTGGGATTGATCAATTTGGAGAATGGATTGATTTTGATGGAAATCCTATCTCTTGGATCAATAATGAAACATCTGTTTCTCTTTGGCATCCCGTAGAAGATTCTCTTGAAAATGTATTGAAATGGAGAAATTATTTGATGGAAAATAAAATCCTACAACCCATGAAACAGGCATTTCGAGAAATATATGTATTGACTGATGCAGAACGAAAAACAAAGACTTATAGCAATCGAATGGCTGCTCACATCTTAAAACAAAAGCAATTTAGTGCCTTGACACGAGTACGAAATTGGAAATTTACACTCATGGGAGATTTTTATAGAAATGCGGAAAATCTTGCTAAAATTGATATTCCTGCCTACAATATGAAAGCGGAATTTTGGCTCAATGAGTTGGAAGATAATACTGATTCGTGGATTTGGAATTATGTTGCTACAGACCAAGTTCGGTTCGTTAATTCTACAAAAAATGCCATTGATTTGCAATGGGTTCCAGAAATAGTTTTTTCTGAAATTATGCGAGATATTGATCTTTTCGTTGGCGTATGTAGTGTGGGTAATGATCCCCAATGGGCAGACAATGACGGTCAGCCACGAATTAGAGATTATTGGCAAAGATATTCTTTTGGGGATTTATCTGAGAT
>CAZOHX010000137.1:0-6735 GCA_964579315.1 uncultured Saprospiraceae bacterium | reverse complement strand
TGGAAAATATTTTATAGTACAAAATTTTTGTATATATTTTAACATTTTAATGCCATTAGTTATTTTTATAATGGTAGGTAAAGTGTTGATTGTCAAATACTTTTCTAACAATTGACGTTGATTTGGCATTTTGACCAAATGGGAAATTCTACTTTCTTTCTGTCACACACTCGTAAGTAATTTATAATTTGCCATAACAATTTAGATAATGAACTACGTTTTAGAATCAATATCACCAAAATCAACTTTAAAATATGATAAATTACCTAACCCAATATTATAAGCTGCAATAATCCATTAAAAATTTTCAACAAAATAACAAGCATTCCAAATCAAAAAAGGAAAGAAATCGTATATTTGACGATAAAGCACATCTAATCGTCTAAAAAAAGTTATGGAAATAGATAAAAAGTTGATATTACATCTTGAAAAACTTTCAAAGCTGGAACTTTCTGATAAAGAAAGAGAAAAATTGACTGGAGATTTATCTAAAATGCTTCAAATGATTGAAAAATTGCAGGAAGTAGATACAAATGGTGTTGAACCTTTGGTTTATTTAAATGAATCTCATAAATTAACAAGAGAAGATGTCATCCAAAATCAAGTTTCGAGAAAGGATGCATTAAAAAATGCACCCGATGCCGATGATACTTATTTTAAAGTTCCAAAAGTGATTGATTTATAAATCATTAGATAAAACTATTTATGCAAACTGTTATTTCCGTAGAAAACATCAAAAAAACCTACATAATGGGTGTAGAACAAGTACACGCATTACAATCCATCACCATTGACATCAAAACCAATGAGTATGTGGCACTCATGGGACCTTCGGGCTCAGGAAAATCCACCTTGATGAACATTTTAGGCTGCTTGGATAGCCCAACATCAGGAAAATACTTATTAAATAATTTTGATGTGAGCGATATGGATGATAATGAATTGGCTCAAGTCAGAAATAAAGAAATTGGCTTCGTTTTTCAAACTTTCAACCTTTTACCAAGACTTTCGGCACTTGACAATGTGGCTTTGCCCTTAATTTACGCAGGTATGTCTTCCAAAGCTCGATTGGAACGTGCTGCTCATGTGTTGGAATCCGTAGGTTTAGGTGATCGAATGCTGCACAAACCCAACGAACTTTCAGGGGGTCAAAGACAACGGGTAGCTGTCGCACGGGCTCTTGTCAACGATCCTGCCATTATTCTTGCAGATGAACCTACGGGAAATTTGGATACCAAAACTTCCGTAGAAATTATGGGCTTGTTTGAAGAGATCAATAAAAAAGGAAATACCATTATTTTAGTTACGCATGAGCCAGATATTGCAGAACATGCAAAAAGAATTATTAGACTAAGAGATGGGTTGGTAGAATCAGATAAAATTAATCTAAATCCAATTAGTGCTTTTGATACGACTACTAGATATCACAACAATTAAATTTAAAAAAAATGGCATTTAAAGTTTATACAAAAACAGGTGATAAAGGACTAACATCATTGTATGGGGGAACTCGAATTCCTAAATCTCATATCCGAATTGAAGCCTATGGCACAGTCGATGAATTAAATGCATTTATTGGATTATTAAATGACCAAATTAAGGATAAAGACGTAAATTCATTACTTTTAGAGATCCAAAATCGACTTTTTACCATTGGTGCCAATTTGGCTACGGCCAAAAACAAAAAAGTAACTGCTCCAGATATCCTTGAATCAGATATACAATTACTTGAAAATAGCATTGATAATATGGAGGCTACGCTCCCACCCTTGAAAGCTTTTATTCTTCCTGGTGGACACGAAACTATATCCAATTGTCATATCTGTAGAACGATTTGTCGGCGGGCAGAACGTAGAATTATTGCAATTGATCTCGAAGATTCCGTTGAGCCCATTATTATTAAATATGTCAACCGCCTTTCTGATTATTTATTCGTTTTGGGTCGAAAAATTGCTTTTGATTTGAATATTTCTGAAATTGAGTGGCATCCAAGAAATAAGTAGTTGGACATTTTTAGATAGATTTTGTTCAAATCTCCCAAAAAACTATTTAACCATCTCCCAACCCTTCTTTATGTTTTTCAAAATCGCTTCATCAAAAATGTCCATAATTTGATTTTCACTATCCGATACTTTAACATCTTTTTTGAGTGGGTCTTTTCGACCAGAGCTGAAATCTGTCATATGCCAAACATAAGCAGGAAAATCTTTCAATTGCTCCTTATTGGTTTTTATAATCAGAAATTTTCTAACCATAACAGAACCCCTACTCTCCTTTCGATAGACTTCTCTCCTAATAATTTCCGCCTTGGGGAGTTCTCCGAGTGTGATGGTATCAACATCATCAAAAGAGACCACTTCTAAAATTTGATTAAAACTTGTATCTTCAATAGATGGCTGTTTATCTTCCCGAAATTTCACAAAAAGGGGGATAGTTACTGAAATAGTTGGTTGGCGGTAATTCGCAGTATATCCCTTTTTTTCATCATAATGAAGGTTCATTTTCATGATATTTCCCCTAGAATCTTGATTGATGACATCTATACATGTAAATTCTATGACCGTATCGGGCTTGACCATTTGAAAACCTAATCTATTTCGTGCCACCTCAATATAATCTGAAGGCACTACCTTTTTTTTGTATTCTATTAATAACCGACGCAGTTCTTCATCATTGAATCCGTGATGTAGATGTGCAAAAATTTGATAACTCCCATCTTCCTTACGAAATGCCAATAAAAAATCACGTAGCAAATCTGAACGCTCTCCATCTCCTTGGGCGAAACCAATTATGACAGCATCGAATGTAAATTTGGGTTTAATTTTATAAATTGCAAAGCCTTCGGTTTTGACCACTAAGCCTTCATTTTTACCAATTTCTACTTTTTCTTTAAAATATTCTGTAATTTCTTTTGAACTTTCTGTAATAAAATACTCGACCAAATGAAAATTTCCAGTTTTGGGAAACAAAGTCTCCAATTTTTCAAATTTCTCAAAGTTGGTTTTCTCTTTAAAAAATTCATTTTCCAACTCCAATAAATCAAAAACCGCATATTTTAATCCTTCTCCTCCTGAAGCGATGGCACTGGTCACATTAAACATACGAGTTCTTATTTCCGCATCCAAATAGAGTTCACCTGCCACAAAAAGTTTTTTAATGCCTTTAGATTTCAAGTGCTTTTCCAATTCAAAATGCAAATCAATACGCTCAATCACACGACCATTCCGATTGATTAAAAAAACTTCTTCATTTTCATAAGCAAGGGCATAAAAGTGACCATCATACTTTATGGAAACTAAATACTTTTTAAAATGTGCCAGTTTTTTTTGAATAAATTCTGATTCAATGGCGACATACCTCGAACCGATATATTTTTTGTAATTAACTGCTTTTGTTACAAATTCATTTCCTGCCATCAATCAAGCTTTTTAAATTCTAAATTAGATAAATGCATCAACAACATATATTGATCTCCATGAGTACGCCCTTCTAAAAAAGCACGAAAAGGTTGCCCTCCCTCTTGAAAAATAGTAGGTCCCATGCCTTTCGACCCGCTTCCAAGCAATAAAAAGCTCTTTTTTTCTTCCAATTCTTTTGCCATTTCAAAAAGAAAATCATAGGTCAAGCCTGAATCATGGAATAGTTGATATGTACGAACAAAAACAAATTTATTATATGATTTTTCAATAGGAAAATATTTCCCTGACCATTTTAAGGGTTCGTCAATCGCCACATTTGAAGTTAATTGTCGCAAATCTCGCTCTTCCTTCAACTCGCCATTTGGTAAAAATACTTTTTCCTTTTTATTTACTCGATATACCACATTAAGATTTTCATTGATATATACTTTTGGACTTTGTCCTAGAAATTTACCTGTTATTTCAATATCAATTTCGGGATCACCCTTAATCAACGACTCTGCCATCTCCACTAGATCATCCCCCAAATCATTTTTAATTCCTTCAAAAGTATTTTGAGCAATTCCCTTTATGATTTTTTTATTTATCACAATATTCAAATCATCATCCACTTTCATAGCATTAGAAGATGGAGAAAATCCTTTAAAATTAATCAAAGTATTCCTTGATTTTTTGTTAGAAATATGTATTTTTCTTAATCTCATTTTTATTTTTTTAAAGCATACCAAAATCAAAATCGTCCTCATCATCTTCTTCTAATTCCAACAAATCATCTGTCACCTTTTCCAGTCCAATAAATTGAAATTCACTAATTTGACCGATTACCATAAAAATTGCATCATCATTTTGAAGTAAAAATGCATCGTCAGCATCGTAATCTGTTCTATAATTGAATTTAAAATATAAAACTTTACAAGATTTCAAAATATCCAATAAAGAAGAAAAATCCATATCCCCTTCTGGAGTCAGTTGATACACAGATTTTACATACAATTTTAAGTAATCATCTAAACTGGCATCTTCCAATTCGATATTTTCCAAATCAAAGGAGGAAATAATTTTTTCAATAGGATTTCCCTGCTTATCTACCATTTTGATACTAGAATTGGGTACATACTCATTTCTTTCATTCAAATAGGTATAACCCACACATCCTTTTGCCAAAATGTGTTGTCCATCGTCAGAAACGGTAGCTAGACTACATTTTGAGCCATTTTCATCTCGTACATCGACCACTGTATAACCATATATTTTTTTTCGATCCAATTTCTTGATTCCAAAAATATATTGATTTCCTTGATAGGATAATTTTAAATCTCTTGCCATATGTCTTTTTTATGAACTATTTATTACGAATATTTTTATATTTGTTCTACTTTTAAATGAATATAAATTTATCGATAATTGTGAAATATAAAACAAAAAAAGTAAAATTAAAGATATTTATTTCATCGAAGTTCTTAATTTTGAATTATTTTATAAAATAAATTAGATAATGAGTATAAAAAAAGCATACGATGATTGGTCAAAAATCTATGATCAAAACAAAAATAGAACTCGTGATTTAGACAAAATCGCAACTATTGAAACCTTATCTAGATATGAATTTAAAAAGGTACTTGAATTGGGTTGCGGAACAGGCAAAAATACAACTTGGCTATGCTCCCAAGCAACAAATATTCTCGCCGTTGATTTCTCTGAAAACATGCTGCTCTTCGCAAAAGAAAAGGTAAAAGATGAGAAAGTTACTTTCAAAACTGCCGACATTAATAAAAATTGGTCTTTTACGAGTGAACAATTTGACTTAATCACATCATGCTTAGTATTAGAACACGTTGAAAATCTAGATTTCATTTTTAAAAGTGCTCTCCAAGCACTCCATTCTAATGGACTTTTTTTTATATGCGAATTACACCCTTTCAAACAATATAATGGAACAAAAGCTAGGTTTGAAACTGAAAATGGAGTCCAAGAATTAGATGTTTTTATGCATCATATTACAGATTTCACGGAAGTCGCTAAGGTTAATAATTTTGAATTATTAGAAATCAAAGAATGGTTTGATGATGACAAAAAAGATACAATCCCTAGACTTATTTCTTTTGTTTTTTGTAAAAAATAAAATTTCTCATTCGAGTATATTTTTTAATTTTTAATTGTTAATTATTAATTGTTAATTTTCTTCTAATATAGACCTATCTCATTTGAATAAATCCTTTTTTTAAAAAAATCCATTTTTAGAATTACGAATTTCTCATTAGAATTTCATATTGTGCTCAACTTCTAAACTAGATTCTGCCCAAGCAAAATCGACTAAACTGCTCAAAGTCAAAAAGTTGAGCTGTTGAGTTATTCCCCAATAAATTGGGAAAAAGTTGAGCGGTTGAGTTTCGATATGCTCCAAATTTAATTTTTACTCTAAATATTTAGTATTTCCTAATTTGCTCAACTCCTAAACTAGATTTTGCCCAAGCAAAATCGACTAAACTGCTCAACCAAATATTTTCTTCAAAATCAAGATTTTTCTAAGTTATGAAGATTCTATCAATTAAGCAACATAAACAACAATTGGGCATAAACGATTTTTATAATCAAAGCAATTGGAAACATCAAAGTATATCCAATCAATGGTATTTTATTTTTAGAACGAGCCATAGCAAAATCCAAAATAGCGGGCTGATTCGATACAAAACCAATTAAAATTGAAAAAGGAATTTTTACAATTTTATAACCTATACCCAATGCAAATATCGCCGTCAATAAACTGATTATTGTACCTGCGATAAATACCAATCCCCCTTCTCCTCCTATCAGTGTATCATAAAATGCTCCTCCCGATCGAACACCAATCACCGCCAATAATATTATCAAACCAATTTGTTGAAGCGTAACATTAGTACTATACGGCAAAGACCATACGATTTTCCCTGTCCGCTGTAATGTTCCTAATATAAGTCCAACAATCAAAGGACCACCTGCAAATCCCAATTTAAAATGAATGCCGCCAGGCAGGTTAAATTCAAGCGTCCCCAACAATAATCCCAAGGCAATTCCCAGTCCAAAAGAAAATAAATTGACCTTACTTACCCGATAATACGAATCTCCAAATAAAGTGGACAACTTTCGTAAATCCTTACGATTGGCAACAAAACGAACTCGATCACCCATCTCCAAAACCGTATCTCCATGTGCCAACATATCGACATCCCCACGACGAATTCTAGTGATTACGGTATTAAATTTCTGATGTAAATTTAAAGATGATAATTCTTTACCAACCACTGCAGGATTGGACACAAAAATTCTTCGTACATCA
>CAZOHX010000136.1:0-6751 GCA_964579315.1 uncultured Saprospiraceae bacterium | reverse complement strand
TCCTTTGAGCTGATCTTTTTTTAAAACTCAACTGCACAGCACTCAACAAATTCCAAACGAAGTTTGGAAATGACTCAACTTTTCAACCAAATATTTTCTTCAAAATATAGATTTTTCTCGTCATGGGCAACAGCCCTTCAATGCGGTATGCCCCATTACAATACCCAAAGCACATATAACCAATCATTCATCAACAAGCAAATCTTTATACTTAGGATGAGCAGCCACATAATCCAAGAAAAGAGATTTCCTAGCCAAAAAAGTTATCTTTTTCCCAAAATGCCCTTTTTCTTTTAATGTAATGGTTACAATAGGCAAAAATGAAGTAGGATTTGAAATTTTTTCAATATTATGAATGGGATATCGATAAGTTTTTCGATAATTAGTAACTAGAATGGCATCATTTTCAATTTCAACCCTCATCAATTGAATAAGCGTAAAGAAAAATACAATTAAGCCAATTACAAGAAAGATAATCAGAGCCATTTTAAATTGTGAATCAGACAATCCAAATGCACGTACATGTTCATTGGTAAACACCGCAATAGTAAGTGATCCCAAAAATGTTGTCCAAATGATAGGAACAAAGAGTTTTAAAAATAGGGTAGTCGATGATGATATTCTAAGTGCCATAATTTATTTTTCAAGTAATTCTAATGCCTTTTGTTTCTTTTCTACTCTTGCCGAAATGAAAATACTGATTTCGTAAAGAAGAAATAATGGTAAACCAATTAAAATTTGAGTAACTACATCTGGAGGGGTAATTATTGCTGCAACCACCAAAATTAGTACGATAGCATGCCGCCTGTATGTTCTCATAACTTTTGGGGTTACTAAACCAACTTTTGAGAAAAAATAGACAATTACAGGTAACTCAAATACAATTCCCGTGGGCAATGTCACCATAATTAAATATCCAACATAAGATGATAGAGTGGGGGATGTTTGTACATCTACTCCAACGGAATATCCTGCTAAAAAAGAAATAGAGAAAGGAGCCATGACAAAATATCCGAATAATATGCCTAAAATGAATAGAAAAGAGCAGATGAATACTATGCCTCGTGCCGCTTGTCTTTCTATAGGCATTAGTCCAGGTTTGATGAACCTCCAGATTTCCCAAAATATATAAGGGAAAGCAACCACTATTCCTAACATAAAAGAGACTTTCATGTGTACAAAGAATTGCTCTCCCAATTCTCTTGTGATTAGTTTGAAATCAGCGGGTCTAAAACAAAGCGACTCATGGAGATTACAGAAAAAATTGTAAGTAACAAAATTAGGATTTTTAGGACCTAAAACCACTGTATTGAAGGTGAAATCTTTAAATAAAAAGACTGCAATTGCACAGACAATGATAGCGAGAGCTGAGCGAACAAGATGCCATCTCAATTCTTCTAAATGGTCTAAAAAGCCCATTTCTTTTCCGTCTTCTATTACATGTTGTTGATCTTTTGCCATTGCAAGTTTGTCATTTTCTCTACGGTCGCAAATATAGGTTAATTTACTTTAAAAATGATTATCAAAAAATAAAAAAGCTATGATTTTGCTAATTGTTAAATTTTGTTTGAATAAAATATTTATGCAGTATGCGGACGTTGTTTTGGTGTGAAATAGAATTTTTAATCAAAATTTATTTAATATGAAAGCATTTATGATTGTATTTTTGGTAGGAATGGGCTTGTCTCTTTTTGCCCAGCCCATTGATGGGGTTACTAAAAAGCGTATTTTGGAAGAACGGCGAATTTTGGAATATCCTCCTATTCGTGAGGCAGATATTTTTTATGAAAAGAAAGTTTGGAGAATCATTGATACCCGTGAAAAAATGAATTTGCCATTTGTAAATCCAGAACGACCTTTGTTTGATATTATTACGGATGCTATTCAAAAAGATAATCTTACGGTTTACAGTACAGAAGATGATAGATTTACCTATCCTGAGCCAAATGTTGGAGGTATTTTGGCGACCAAAGATACGATTAGAGTGATTGATCCAGATACAGGACTTGAATCTCTACAGCCCATCGAAAATGCACTTGATTATACAGCAGTAAAACGATTCAAAATCAAGGAAGTATGGTTTTTTGATGAAGCTACTTCTACCATGAGAGTCCGAATATTGGGAATTGCTCCTTTAATAGAAGTAAAGGATAACTTTGGGAACTTTAAATTTGAAAAACCGTTATTTTGGGTGTATTACCCTGATATTCGAGAAGCATTGGCGAGAACGGCAATTCCAAGTGATTTTAATGACAATCAGGTGATGTCTTGGGATGATTTATTTAAAATGAGATATTTTTCAAGTTATATTACAAAAGCATCTAATGTTAGGGACAATCGTTTGAAAGATATGTATTCGGGGATTGATTTATTGCTTGAATCTGATAAAATTCATCAAGAAATTTTTAACTTTGAACAAGATTTATGGTCTTATTGATTATATTGAAATACCTAGAAAAACCAATATTATGTTTCGAAAAATAATTTTAATTTTCCTGTTTTTTATTTCCATTAAGGTATATGCGGTAGCTGAAACTGCCGTTTTTGACAGACTTATAGATCAGAAGCATCCTAAGAAGGTGTTGCAAAGCAATCATCCAAGTTTGTCAACGGCTAAATCAGTGTTAGATACCAATCGTTATGAATTAATCGTTTTGGATTCTTTCAGTTATGAAAACCATCAAAAAGATTCTGTCAGGCAAATTCCTTTTTTCTTTTTTGAGCAAAAAGTATCTTCTTACAAAGAATGGTTGAAATTTTTTCAAGTGTTTTAAGAAGTCATTTGATTTCTATTTAAAATAAGTTTGATATTAAATTAAAAAAACTTACCTTTGCACCGCTTCAAAAGGGAGCGATATTTTTTTATTTATAAAATTTGGTGTTATGCCTAAAATGAAGACGCACTCAGGTGCTAAGAAAAGGTTTAAGGTTACAGGAACAGGTAAACTTAAAAGACACAGTGCATGTACTTCTCACTTGAAAAGAAAGAGATCTACTAAAGCAAAAAGAAACTTGAGACATGCTAGCATAGTAAGCAAAGCAGATACTCCAAGAATGAGAGCTTTACTTTGCATGTAAGTACTTAATTATTTATTTTTTAACGAGGATGCAGGAAAAAGTATTCAATAGAATCCCTGTATTGTACTAAAATTATCATTATGCCACGATCAGTAAATCATGTTGCGTCAAGAAAGAGACGTAAAAAAATCATGAAAATGGCACGTGGGTACTTTGGAGCAAGATCTAAAGTTTACACAGTTGCCAAAAATGCGGTAGAAAAAGGACTCGGGTACGCATACCGAGATAGAAGAGCAAAAAAACGTGCTTTTAGAAGACTTTGGATTGTAAGAATCAATGCTGCTGCAAGAATGCATGGTATGTCTTATTCTAAATTTATGCATGCTTTGTCTCAAAAAGATATTAACTTAAACAGAAAAGTATTGGCTGATTTGGCTATGAATCATCCTGATACTTTTAAGTCAATTGTTGATGCTGTCAAGTAAGTTATTTATTTGAAGAAGTATTAAAAAGGGAAGTTAACGATGTTGACTTCCCTTTTTTTTTGTGAAAATTATTGAAATTTTTCTCAAAATGGGTCTAAATAAATAAGTGGACATAATATATTGGTTCTAAACCCTTTTTCAAAAAATAGATATCTATTTCTTTTTCCGATTTTTTCGATTTTTCTTCTTTTTATTGCTATTCCAATATTCTAAATTTTCAATTTCTTTGATCATAGACTGAATATCATCTTTGTGATCTTCGCTATTTTGTTGAATTTCAATGTATGATCTCTTGGCAATTTCAATTACAGCAATAGGCTTATCCAATCCTTCCTCAATCATCTCCAAAATGGGTTTTTCATCCGTACTACAAAATGATAAGGCCTGCCCCTTTAAGCGACCACGACCTGTACGACCTACCCGATGTACATAAGTTTCGGATTTATCTGGCAAATCATAATTGATGACAAAATCTACACTGGGAATATCTATACCTCTAGCACTAATATCTGTAGCTATCAATAATTTTAATGCTCCCGATCTGAAATTATCGAGCGTTTCGAGTCTTTCTTTTTGAGTTTTTCCCCCATGAATAGTAGCCGCTTCGATATTGACTCTTGCCATGGCCTTTTGTACCCTTTCAGCCCGAACTTTTGTTCTCACAAACACCAAAATTTTCGTTTCTGGATTTTCACGTACTAATCTTTCTAAAAAAAAACGTTTATCATCCATTTCAATGAATGCGACCCCATGTTCAATATTTTTAGCAACGGGATTTTTAGGCGAAATTTGAATATGAATAGGTTTGTTTACAAGAGAATATGCCAGTTTTTTAATTTCTTTATTGATAGTAGCCGAAAAGAAAAGTGTTTGTCGTTTGTGTGGTAAATATTTTATCAAATCTCGAATATCTTGGATAAAACCTAAATCCAGCATATGATCTGCTTCATCTAGTACTAATATTTCTACTTTTCGTAATTTTATGTACCCTTGACTTGTCAAATCAAACATTCTTCCAGGTGTAGTAATCAACACATCAACGCCTTTTAATAGCTGCTCAATTTGTGGATCTTGATCTACTCCGCCAAACAAGGCCATGGATTTTACACCCGTATTTTTTCCAATAGTATTAAAAACATCATGAATTTGTAAAGATAATTCACGTGTAGGCACCATAATTAGACACTGTATGAAACTAGACCTTTTGGAATGCTTTGTACTCAATATTTTATCAATAATGGGGATAACAAAAGCGGCTGTTTTTCCTGTTCCCGTAGGTGCGATAGCTAAAATATCATGTCGATTCAGAATATGGGGAATGACTCGATATTGAATATCAGTTGGTTTTTTGAAGTTTAGTCCCTTCAAATTATTTTTAATGGTATCAGATATTTTATATTCGTCGAATCTCATTTCAGTTATCAGTTATTCAGTTATTAGAATAGGTTTGTCCACCTACTTTTAAAAAAAACCTTTGGAATTTTTTACTTACTTTTGCAAAATAACGCATTTCATTGGAATTATCCATTAACATTTCATCATTAATAATTGTAAAAGTGCCAAAAAGTATAGTAACAAAAAAAATATTGAAGCGATTTGAGATAGAAGCATTGAATAAAATGCAGGTAACCGCTTTTCAAGCCATTTTAAAGTCCAATGATGTGGTCTTGCTTGCACCAACGGGCTCAGGCAAAACATTGGCATTTTTACTTCCTTTGTTTAAGAAGATGGATCGAAAAATGGAGGGAATTCAATGTCTTATTTTGACTCCTTCAAGAGAATTAGCCTTGCAAATAGAGAGCGTTTGGAAAAAAATGAAGACAGGTTTTAAGGTGACAACTTGTTATGGAGGGCATTCTATGCAGGATGAAAAAAATAGTTTAAAAACACCACCAGCATTGCTAATTGGTACTCCTGGAAGAATAGAAGACCATATTCATAGAAAAACCTTTTCATCCAAAATGATTCCTTACTTAATTTTGGATGAATTTGATAAATCTTTGGAATTGGGTTTTCAAAACGAAATGGCATATATTATTGGTAAACTATTTCGTTTACGACAGCGCATATTGGTTTCCGCTACATCTTCTATCGAAATTCCATCTTTTACTCGGGTAGAAAAGCCTTTAGTTATAAATTTTTCAAAAGTAAAGGAAGCGTATAAAACATTGAACCTAAAATTAATAGAGTCGCCCAAAAAAGATAAAATAGAATCTCTTTTTGAATTGCTTTGTACGATTAAATCTGAATCAGCATTGATATTTGTCAATCATCGGCAAGCCACGGAGCGAATCGTATCTACCTTAAAATCCAAAAAAGTTGAAGCACATGCTTTTCATGGAGGAATGGATCAAGATGTACGGGAAAAAGTACTTTTGAAATTTAGAAATGGCACTATTCAATTTTTGGTTGCAACGGATTTAGCAGGTAGGGGATTAGATATTCCCCAAGTAAAACACGTAATTCATTACCATTTTCCCTTGAAAGAAGATATTTATACTCATCGAAATGGTCGAACGGCAAGGCAACAAGCCGAAGGAACCGCCTACGTCATTCAATATGTAGAAGAAGAATTGCCATCCTATTTGTCGCCCCAAAATTTTAAAAAAATAACATTAGAAGGACCTTTTTTCCCTCCAAAGCCATCGCCTTGGACAACACTTTTTATCAATGGAGGTAAGAAAACCAAGTTGAGTAAAATGGATATTGTTGGTTTTCTATCAAAAAAAGGTGGATTAGAACGGGGAGATTTGGGTTTAATCGAAGTGAAAACAAAAGTGTCTTATGCTGCGGTCAAGACCAGTAAAGTGAAAAATTTATTGAAGAAAGTAGCGAAGGAAAAAATGAAAGGGAAGCGTTATCGAATTTCAATTGCAAACTAGCATGATTATTGTATATTTTACATTTGATTTCGAGTATATTAAAATACATTCCAATGAAAAAGATTATTTTTAGTTTGTTTATTTTCGCAATATCATTATCCGCTTCGGCACAGTCCAATTCAAGCAAACTACCTCCAAAAAACAGTTTGGATGCCCCCATTGATAAAACACTAGATGTTCAAATGGATGAGTTGTTCAAACAAACAGATATAATCCAAGAAAAAGCAATAGAAGAAGCTGAAAAACAAGAAAAAGCATCTAAGGAAGAGGATAGAATCAAGGCGATTGAAGAAAAGAAGATGAAAAAGGAGAAGAACAAATAGTCTTTCTTTTTAGAAAAATAGATAATTCGTAATTCGTAATTCA